>JASHRR010001219.1 GCA_030037185.1 Xanthobacteraceae bacterium
AGGTTCACATCGTCAGCATAACTGCCGCGGCCTTGCACCAGGATCGGGTCCTCCGTGCGCAGCACCGGCTGCCCGATGCCGAATTTCTGCACCGCCCAGGACTCGGGATCGTTTTGAAGATTCATGATAATTCGCTGAACCAAGTGTCCGATGCCCCACACAGCGCCTGAAATAATCGAGCCGGTTGGGCCGCACAAGCGGGCGGGTGGGATACGAGCTATGTGCGTAAGCCCGGCTGGAGGGGCCATGCGTAGCGGCAATCGATCTCCGAACCCCTCGCAAAAGCGCGTTAGCACCCCGAACCTTCTTGCGACGGCCCCCAAGGCTGGTACACTCCGCCTGATTTTGGAACATGAGGCCGCTTGCACGTCGGCGGGAGCAGACGTGCGCGCGCCGGAGAGACATCTGATGGACGACGAGGGCCAGGGGACTGGCGGCCTCGAGCCTGCGCCATATCGGCGGCGTGCCGATAACCGCGCCCACCGGGGTCGCGGCCACCATTTCCGCCATCGGCGGGCATCGAATGCCGGCGCGCCGGGGCGTAGGACCTATGCGGCCCTGGATCTGGGCACCAACAATTGCCGCCTCCTGATCGCCCGGCCGTCCGGCGACGGCTTCCGGGTCATTGACGCGTTTTCGCGCATCATCCGGCTCGGCGAAGGCTTGTCGGCCACCGGGCGATTGTCCGAGGCGGCGATCGTCCGCGCGGTCGGGGCGCTTGCGGTCTGCCGCGACAAGATGGTCAACCGGGGCGTGACCCGTGCGCGGCTGATCGCTACGGAAGCCTGCCGGGTGGCGGTCAACGGCGCCGAGTTCCTAGAGGTCATCCGCGAACAGGTCGGCATCGAGCTGGAAATCGTCGATCGCAAGACCGAGGCGGACCTCGCTGCGACCGGGTGCACGCCACTGATTGATCCGCAGGCGCGCGGCGTGCTGCTGTTCGATATCGGCGGCGGCTCGTCGGAGCTCGTGTCGCTTGCGCAATCGGAGCCCGCGATGCGCGGACCGCCGCGGCCGGTCGTGCGCAGCTGGGTCTCCCTGCCGGTCGGCGTCGTCACCCTGGCGGAGCGCCACGGCGGCGTGCGGGTCGACCGCGCCTTGTTCGAGGCGATGGTGGACGAGGTGGCGATCTTTGTCGCCCCATTCACGGCCGCCCATGGCGACAACCTCGACGGCGTGCATATGCTCGGCACTTCCGGCACCGTGACCACCATTGCGGGGATTCACCTGCGCCTGCCGCGCTATGATCGCCGCCGCGTCGATGGCTGTTGGCTCTCCGACGTCGAGATCACCGGCGTGATCGACGAATTGATTGCCATGACCTACGAGGAGCGCGTCGCCAATGCCTGCATCGGCTCCGAACGCGCCGATTTGGTGCTCGCGGGCTGCGCCATCCTGGAAGCAATCCGCCGCGCCTTTCCGTGTCCGCGGCTGCGCGTTGCCGACCGAGGATTGCGCGAGGGAATCCTGGTAAAGCTCATGCGCGAGGACGGAGTGTGGTCCTACCAGGGCGGGCCGGCGTGACGACTAAACTCGGCAGCAAAAGAGGTCGCGGCCGCCGCGACCTCAAAGTAGGGGTTACCAGCCGCAAAGGCCGAACTCTGGCTTCCAAGCTATGGCTGGAGCGCCAGCTCAATGATCCCTACGTCGCGCGCGCCAGGCGGGAGGGAATGCGTTCGCGTGCCGCCTTCAAGCTGGCGGAAATCGACGACAAGTTTCACGTCCTGAACTCCGGCGCAAAGGTGGTGGACCTGGGCGCCGCACCCGGCGGCTGGAGCCAGATCGCGGCGCAGCGGGTCGGAGCTGGTGGGCCGCCGAGAGGACGGGTCGTGGCCATCGACCTCATCGACATGCCGGCGATCCCCGGCGTCGAATTTCTCCAGCTCGATTTCCTGCACGCGTCGGCCCCAGATCGCCTCAAGGCTTTGCTCGACGGCCCGGCCGACGTCGTGCTCTCCGACATGGCGGGGAACACCACCGGCCACCGCAAGACCGATCACCTCAGGATCATGGCGCTCGCCGAGGCGGCCACAATGTTTGCCTGCGAGGTCTTGCGTCCAGGCGGCGCGTTTTTATGCAAGGTGCTGCAGGGCGGCACCGAATCCGAATTGCTGACGAGCCTAAAACGGGATTTCGCTGCGGTGAAACACGTCAAGCCGGCGGCAAGCCGCAGCGATTCGGCAGAGCTTTATATGCTGGCGCAGGGGTTTCGAGCGTCTGCGGACGCCAAGCGAAAGCGGGTTTGAAAGAGCATTAAGGGGTCACCCCGGCTCCATCCCGGTGTTGCGAATGATAGGCGCTGCCTCGGGGGCGGTGAGATACTTGAGCAACGTCCGGGCGGCGTCGGCCGGGCCGGCAGCCTTATGGACCGCGGCCGAGAACACCGTAACCTCCTGGATGTCGGCCGGCAGCGGTCCGAGATAATCGATGCGCTTGACCGGCAAAAGCTCACTCACCTGCTGGAAGCCGATCTCGGCGTCGCCGCGCGCTACCATCTCGCCGATCGGCACATCGGGGATCGGCGGCACGATCTTCGCCTTGAGCTGTTCTGTCAGGCCCCACTTCGCGATCAGGCGCTCCATGTGAACGCCGCTCGGACCCGCAGAATACGCAATCGTCTTTGCTGCCAGCAAAGCCTTGCGGATGCCATCCGAGGAGCTCACGTCGATCTTCGGAGCGCCGGCGCGAATAGCCACCCCGACGCCGGACGTCGCCACATTGACGCGCGTTTCGGCGACGAGCTTGCCGAGCTTTATGAGATCATCGATCTGGGGTGCAGGAAGCATGACCACGTCGGCAATCTCGCCATCTGCGACACGTTTTGCCACCGCATTGACCCCACCCCAGGTCGTCATCACCTTGTGCCCGGTCGCCCGCTCGAAGTCGGGCACGAGAAGCGTGTAGGGCGCCCGCGTGCCGGGCGAGCCGATGACCTTGATATCGGCAGCGTTGGCGATCCCGGCCGCCATGATGGCGCCCACGGCTCCAAGCTTCGCCCACGCGGCGATCAATGTTCCCATCGTCATGGCGGTCCTCCCTGAGTGCCGCTTGGAACAATAAGGCAACTGGCGATGACACCGCAACCGAAGGCATACTTTGGAAATCGTGGTACGCGATTGAGCGAAGCGAAATCCGGCCTTCTCGACGCGGCGACGCCGCTCGCCGCTTTCGCTGGCGCTCAACCCCGGCTAGCGCTCGGCTAGCGCCCTGATCCGCTTCGCTCATCCGGGCTACAGAGGATCGTTCTGCCCTGCCTAGGCAGCCTTTTGCTCATTGTCCGGGCGTGTGGCTGTCGCCTTGCGGTCTGCCATTTCGGCACCGGCATCAGCGGGCATCCGGGCGAACAACAAGATTGAGCTGGCCGACACAAGTCCCACCAGAAGGAAGGCGGGCGGGAAGTCTTCTGCCCGAAGCGTGGTCTGTCCCTTCAAACTGAGCACGGTTTCGACCGCCAAAGCGCCAACGGCCACGCCCACCGATTGGGAGAGTTGCTGGGCCACCGCGACCAGCGAAGTGGCGCGGCTCATGCGCGCTGGGTCGACTTCCGCGTAGGCGATGGCATTGACGCTCGTGAACTGCAACGAGCGGAAAAATCCGCCGGCGAGCAGCACCGCGATCATCACCGGCACAGGCGTCGCATGGGTGAAGGCTGCACAGGCGGACAGCATCACGGCGGCAATCAGCGCGTTCCAGGTCAGCACATTGCGGAATCCCGCGCGCCGCAGGATCGGCGGCACTGCCGATTTCATCATCATGGCGCCGACCGCCGTCGACAGCGTGACAAGGCCGGATTGGAACGGTGTCATGCCGAAGCCGAGCTGCATCAGCAACGGCAGCAGGAACGGCAGCGCTCCGGCGCCGATTCGGAAGATGAACCCACCCACGACGCCGGCCCGGAAGGTCGCAAGCCGGAACAATGTCAGGTCGATGACCGGCGCGGTCATGCTGCGCGCGCGCACGACGTATGCGATCGTGGCCGAAGCGCCGCCGGCGACGAGGGCGATGGTCACGCTGGCCGGGACCAGTTTGATACCCATCACCGTCAGCCCGAAGGCGAGCCCGCCGACCCCGACGCCTATCAGCACCAGCCCCAGGAAATCGAACGGGTCGTTGATTTCAACACGCAAGTCCTCGAAAAACAGGCTCGCCAGCGTAATTCCGAGCAGGCCGATCGGAATGTTGATGAGAAAGATCCAATGCCAGCTCGCGTAGGTCGTGATGAAACCGCCAAGCGCCGGCCCGACCATCGGTCCGACCAGAGCCGGCATGGTGAGCAGCGCCATCGCGCCGATCAGCTTGCGTTTGCCGACGGTGCGAATGAGCACAAGGCGTCCGACCGGCGACATCATGGCGCCGCCTGAGCCCTGCAGGAAACGGGCGATCACAAAATGCCACAGCGAATGCGACAACGCGCAGCCGATCGATCCGATCATGAACACGGCGATGGCGGTGCGAAATACGTTTCGGGCGCCGAACCGATCCGCCATCCAGCCGCTTGCCGGAATGAAGATGGCGAGTGCGAGCAGATACGACGTGATGGCGAGCTTGAGCTCCAGCGGCCTGGAGCCGATATCGGTCGCAATCGCCGGCAGCGATGTGGCGATCACCGTGGAGTCCATGTTCTCCATGAACAGCGCCACCGCGACGATCAGCGGGACGAGGCGCTCACGGCTCATGGATGACTGGCTCGGTGCGGCATTTAAGGAACTTAGGCATCGCACACAAGAATAGCAGGGCGATGATCCCTGCGCCTACCCGCATTGCGCCCGCGCCCTAACTATCTACATGGGAGTCGCAATTCCACAGAGCCGGGCGCTGCAATGATCTATATTCTGGCGATCTTCATTCCCCCACTGGGGCTGCTGCTGAACGGGCAACCGGTCGCGGCCTTGCTCAATGTGGCACTGATCATTCCCTGCTTACTGCTGGGCTTCATTTTCCATGTCCTGTGGCTGGTGCCATCCCTTCACGCTGTCATTTCGGTCTACATGAAGCGCGAACAGCGCCGCCATCGCGAAATCGTCGAGGCAATCGAACGCCACGGACCGCCGCCGGGACGAAGGGATTGACGCGCTATCGCGCAAGCAACGCGACCTCGCGGGGCGCTATCGCCCGCTTACTTCGCCAGTGCGCCGTCAGCATCGGCTAGCATATTCCGGAGTTTCCGCGCATGCGCTAGTAGGCCGCATTTCCTGCATCAAGGCTGATTGCGGCATTGCTAATCCGCTGGCGCATGCCACCCATCGCCTCTCGCTCGCCATGCAGGCGCGCCACATGAGATGCTCACTGAAGCCTCACCCGCAGACGCCGCAAGCGCACGTGCCTTCCACTCTCTGGAGCTAGCCCTCCTGCCGCCATTGATTGTCACCTAGGCGGTGCGGCAGCCTTGCTGAGGGGAATCGCGGCGGCAACCTTTCCAAGGCCGCCGCGCCGTGATATCGACCCTCGTCAATCTCACCAAAGACCTGATTCGCCGGCCGACGGTTCCATCTGCCGCCGGGGGCATTATCTCTATCGCAAATGACGTCGCCCGGTGGCGGCAGGGAGTTCGGCATGGCGGCAATTGCAAATGGCAATCTGCGGGAAGGCTATACCTTTGACGACGTGCTGCTGAGGCCCGGCCTTTCCGACGTATTGCCGTCGGAGGTCGATATCCGCTCGCGCATTACGCGCGAGATTGCGCTGAATATCCCGATCATCGCTTCCGCAATGGATACCGTCACGGAAGCCGCGATGGCGATCGCCATGGCGCAGGCCGGGGGCATCGGCGTCATTCATCGCAACATGGAACCGGAGGACCAGGCGGCCCTGGTTCGGCAAGTGAAAAAATTCGAATCCGGAATGGTGGTGAACCCGCTCACCATTCATCCCCAGGCCACCCTCGCTGATGCGCTGGCGCTGATGCAGGAAAACCGGATTTCCGGCGTACCCGTGGTTGAAGGCGACAAGACGCCGGGCCGGCTGGTGGGCATTCTTACCAATCGAGACGTGCGCTTTGCTACCGACCCGCGCCAGAAGGTCGCCGAGCTGATGACGAAGGAAGGCCTCATCACGGTGCGCGAAGGCGTCAGCCAGGAAGAGGCCAAGCGCCTCCTGCACCAGCACCGCATTGAGAAGCTGCTGGTGGTGGACGACCGCTACCGTTGCGTCGGGCTGATCACCGTCAAGGATATCGAAAAGGCGGTGGCTCATCCGAACGCTTGCAAGGACGAGCAAGGCCGCCTGCGGGTGGCGGCGGCAAGCACTGTCGGCGACAGAGGGTTCGAACGCAGCGAGCGGCTGATCGAGGCGGGTGTGGACCTGGTGATTGTGGATACCGCCCACGGCCATTCGACTCGCGTGCTCGAAGCCGTGCGACGCATCAAACGGCTCTCCAACGCGGTACAGGTGGTGGCCGGCAACGTGGCGACCGACGAGGCTGCGAGAGCGCTGATCCACGCCGGCGCCGATGCCATCAAGGTCGGCATCGGTCCGGGCTCGATCTGCACCACCCGCGTCATTGCCGGCGTCGGGGTGCCACAGCTGACTGCCATCATGGACACCGTCGAGGCGGCGCGGCAAAGCGATACGCCAGTGATCGCAGACGGCGGCATCAAATATTCCGGCGATCTCGCCAAGGCCATCGCGGCCGGCGCCGAATGCGCCATGGTGGGCTCGCTGCTCGCCGGCACCGATGAGACGCCGGGCGAGGTATTTCTTTATCAGGGCCGTTCCTACAAGGCTTATCGCGGGATGGGCTCGGTTGCCGCCATGGCGCGCGGTTCGGCCGATCGTTATTTCCAGCAGGACATCAAGGATAACTTGAAGCTGGTGCCGGAAGGCATTGAAGGCCAGGTGCCTTACAAGGGCCCGGTGGCAAACGTGCTGCACCAATTGACGGGCGGCTTACGCGCCGCCATGGGCTATGTTGGGGCCCACACGGTTGCCGAGTTTCAAAGCAAGGCCGAATTCGTGCGCATCTCGCATGCCGGGCTGCGCGAAAGCCATGTCCACGACGTGACGGTGACGCGCGAGAGTCCGAATTATCCAAGCCGGTCGTAGGAAGAGCGCAGGTTTAGGTGTAATCGGAATCGGGGACACGATCCGGGATGGTTTCAATTGCGGCAAGACGATCTGCGAGCTCCCTGCCGAGCTCTCTCGGCGCCCGCGAAATCCCCCGCTGTCGAGCATCGTCATGCCGCGAAACAACGGCGGCGTCGGGTCATGCGGATAGGAGGCACAGCTGCACAAAGCGCGCCGGCGGTCAAATTTACAGGTCTCGGCAGCCTTTGGCGCAGGCCGCGGCCTTTGCACGAGACTCACGGCATGCGTGACAGTGAGATAACTGACGGATTGCGTTTCCGGTTCGTGATGTGCTTCATCTGCGCCATGCCTGTTCTGATCAGCCCGCAATGACCCCTGGAGCGCGCCTTTCCGCAGCCATCGAGGTCTTGGCAGACATAGAGGATCGCCGCCGGCCGGCCAACGATGCCTTGAAGGACTGGGGGCTTGCCCATCGGTTTGCCGGGTCCGGCGACCGCGCCGCCATCGGCGGATTGGTGTTCGACGCGCTGCGGCGGCGCAACTCGGCCGCTTACCTGATGGGGGCGTCGACGCCGCGCGCGATCCTCTTTGGCGCATTGCGGCTCGAGCGCGGCATGTCGGCTGATTCCATTGCGCGGCTTGCCGATGGTATCCGCTACGCGCCGCCGCCTCCCGATCATGCTGAGGCCGACGCACTCGCGGCGGGCGGTCTGCGCGATGATGCGCCCGCCTATGTGCGTGGAGACTATCCGGAATGGCTTGATCACTATTTTGCGGTTGTCTTCGGCGAGGAGCGCGCCGACGAGGGGGCGGCGCTGTCGCGTCGCGCTCCGGTCGATCTGCGGGTGAACACTCTCAAGGCAAACCGCGACACGGTAGCGATGGCGCTGGGCCATCTTGGCGCCACGCCGACTCCGTGGTCGCCAGCCGGCCTGCGGATCGCGTTGTCGGCAGATGCCAAGAGCCCGCCGCTTCATGCCGAGCCGGCCTATATTGACGGTTTCATCGAAATCCAGGACGAGGGTTCCCAGCTGGCGGCACTGCTGTCAGGCGCGCGGCCGGGCGAGACGGTGGTTGACCTGTGCGCCGGGGGCGGCGGCAAGACCCTGGCGCTGGCGGCCCTGATGGCGAATTGCGGCCGCGTCGTGGCGACCGATCCGGATATCCGGCGCCTGGCGCCGATCCATGCCCGGATGGCGCGGGCAGGCGTCACCAATGTCGAGGTGCGCACGCCGCGGGGAGAGGCCGACTTGCTCGCCGACCTTGCGGGCGCCGTCGACCTCGTGCTGATCGACGCGCCCTGCACCGGGACCGGGGCATGGCGGCGCAATCCGGACGCCAAGTGGCGCGTGCGTCCCGGAGCGTTGGGCGAGCGCATCAAGGCCCAGGATGCGGCGCTCGACCGCTCCGCCGGACTGGTGCGGGTGGGCGGACGGATCGCCTATGTCACCTGCTCGCTGCTGGACAATGAGAACGGCGCGCGGGTTCGTGCTTTCACGGACAGGCATCCGGAGTTTGCCGTGGTGCCGGCGCAAACAGTCGCGGACAGCCTTGGCGCCAACACAACGAGGTTCCTCGCGGCCGCCAAAGCCTCGGCCGAAGGACTTTTGATGACGCCCCGCCGGACCGGAACCGATGGCTTTTTCCTTTCCGTTATCAGGCGCGGGTAATGCCATGCACGACAAGGTCCTGATCGTCGATTTCGGCTCCCAGGTCACCCAGCTGATCGCCCGGCGCGTCCGCGAGCAAGGCGTCTATTGCGAGATCGCGCCGTTCCAGAAAGCACGCGAAGCCTTCGCGGCGATGAAGCCGCGAGCGATAATCCTCTCCGGCGGCCCAGCCTCGGTGCTCGATGCCGGCGCGCCGCTGCCGCCGCTCGAGTTCTATCAGGCCGGTCTGCCGGTGCTCGGCATCTGCTACGGCGAGCAGGCGATGGCCCACCAGCTCGGCGGCGAGGTCGAGGGCGGTCACCATCGCGAATTCGGCCGCGCCGAGGTGGAGGTGAGCGGCGAATGTGCGTTGTTCGAGGGCATATGGCGCAAGGGAGAGCGGTATCCGGTGTGGATGAGCCATGGCGACCGGGTGACGCGGCCGCCCGATGGCTTTCACCCCGTTGCGACATCGCCTAATGCGCCGATCGCCGCCATCGCGGACGACAAGCGCCGATTCTACGCCACTCAGTTCCACCTCGAAGTCGTGCACACGCCGCACGGCGCCGCGCTGCTGCGCAACTTCGTGCGCAACGTCGCCGGCTGCGCGGGCGACTGGACGATGCGCGCGTTCCGGGACGAGGCGATTGAAACCATCCGCCGCCAGGTTGGCGCGGGCCGGGTGATCTGTGGCCTCTCCGGCGGCGTTGACTCTGCCGTCGCGGCCGTGCTGATCCACGTGGCGATCGGCGATCAGCTGACCTGCGTTTTCGTCGACCACGGCCTGTTGCGGCTCGGCGAAGGCCGCAAAGTGCTGGCCCTGTTTCGCGACAGCTACAACATCCCGCTGGTCCACGTGGAAGCACAGCCGCAGTTTCTTAGGGCGCTTGCCGGCATCACCGACCCGGAGGCGAAGCGCAAGACCATCGGCAAGCTGTTCATCGATGTGTTCGAGGCGCAAGCCGAAACGATCGCGGCAGACGGCGGGGCGCCCGCGCAATTTCTAGCCCAGGGCACTCTCTATCCGGACGTGATCGAGAGCGTGTCGTTCACCGGGGGGCCGTCGGTGACGATCAAGTCGCACCACAATGTCGGTGGCCTGCCCGAACGCATGAACATGCAGCTGGTCGAGCCGCTGCGCGACCTGTTCAAGGACGAGGTGCGCGCGCTCGGCCGCGAGCTTGGCCTGCCGGAGGCTTTCGTTAACCGCCATCCCTTCCCCGGACCCGGCCTCGCGATCCGGTGCCCGGGCGAGATCACTGCCGAGAAGCTCGACATCCTGCGCCTCGCCGACGAGATCTTCATCGAAGAAATCCGCCGCGCCGGGCTCTACGACGATATCTGGCAAGCCTTTGCGGTGATCCTGCCGGTGAAGACCGTGGGGGTGATGGGCGACGCCCGCACCTACGACTACGTCGTGGCCTTGCGCGCGGTGATGTCGACGGACGGGATGACGGCGGATTTCTACCCCCTCGACATGGCGTTCATCGGACACGTGGCGACGCGCATCGTCAATGAGGTGAAGGGAGTAAACCGCGTAGTCTATGACGTGACCAGCAAACCGCCGGGCACGATCGAGTGGGAGTGATTTTGGCCCCATCCCAGGGTATCCCACAGGATCCCGGTAAACTGACATAAGCCTATGAAAGGTCTATATAAATCATCCGGCACCCTTCGAGGACTATCGGCCGGCAGAGTATCTGACGGACCCCTCAGATTCGCGCGCCCAATGTGGCGGGGCGATGGGGCTCCGATGGTGTTGCATCGGCCATTCGCACTGATGATCGCAACAGCTGACGGTATTTCTCCACTGGCGTGCGTTGATCGCGTACTCGATGAGTTTCAAAAATCGACCGATCGATGCCGATAGTCGCGGAAACAGCTGCTCGCAGAGCTTCGCGGCTCGGGCCGGGTCATGCCAATTAAAGACAGCCTGATTGCGGTCACTGCTCTTGTCCACAACCTGATCATCGTCACACGTAACCGTGCGGCTTTCGAGAAAGCCGGAGTACGTATCATTGACCCCTTTGCGACATCGGGATGAGATTACCCGGGCCCTACTCGGCACAGCGGTGAAAGCGTGCACAGTGAGGAGTAAATAACCTCGGCTTCGATCCGCGGCCGGTCTCTGAGGGTTGTCAGCACAGCGAGAAGACGTGCCAGTTCCCATGGCGGATGTTCTGCCGCGCTGACGCCCGTCTCCTCGTCCTTTGTCGCCGTCGCTGACACGATACCAGCCGCCTTCAGGCCAGGTATCGACCACATGGCCGGAAAGCTCACGCGCCTCGGTCCAGGTCGAAGAATCCCGCTGTGCGCCTTGGGCAATCCATTTCGCGGCCAGCGATTCGAGATAGGGCAGCGTCGCTCCAGGCCGCGCCGATTGAGCACCGCCCGCTGCCGCACAGCACCAGGGCGGCGCTACGGTAGGTGCGCTCGAAGGAGGCACCTGCGTTGCCCATGGCCTCGTGGAAATGGACCTCGTCGGGCTCCATGTTCTCCAGGGCGCTGGGCGGCGAGACCTCGCCATCCTCGATCGGAAGCTGAGATCGACCCGTTCGCCGTCGACCGACCTTGGTTTCCCAAAACGCAAAGTGGTCCTCGTTGTCGCAGCCGAGCATCCATTCATAGCCATCGTGGCCGCCTTTTGACCTTATCATCGCGCCTGCTAACCCGGATTCTCATCTACTGAATGGTTGACGGCGGCAATAGGCCTCTCGCGCCATACTGTCGGATTTAGCGTCTTAACGTGCTGACGACGGTCTATGACCGAAGGCGGGTTTTCACCTGCTTTGCAGGCCAACGCGGCTTGCGACATAAACGATGCCCTACGACCTCGTCTTCACTAACGGTGGCCATGCAGGTCGCAGGTGAGGAGTCCTTGAGATGCCGCGGGCCCGAGGCGACGCATTTGAGCCATGTTCTGCCAGCGATGCTGAAGGCCTTTGCTGGCGGCTCACCACGGAACGGTGCGGCCAAGATAGTCGAGATATTGCAGACCGGGAGTGCCCTGCACCGAGAGGAGAACATTCACCAGATTCGGGACGCTGTCATCGATGCTCAGCCGTGCATCCGGTCCGCCCATGTCCGTTCGCACCCAACCGGGGGCAATCAGCACCATCGCGCGTGAATCCGCGGAATGACGCGCCGCGAAACTGCGCATGAACATGTTCAGCGCCGCCTTGCTGCCGCGATAGACCTCCCGCATGCCGGTCGTGTTGTTGCTGACGCTGCCTTGTCCGGAGGACATCACCCCGATCGTGCCTGTGGGAGACACGAGATCATGCAGCCGTTCGATGACCCGCATGGGGCTCAACGAATTCGTCACCATGACGCGCACAAACTCTTCTGTTGTCACGTCGGCGATCGTCTCCCTCGGATTGTTCGTGACGCCAGCGTTCACAAATAGCACATCGAATGTCCTTCCCGACAAGCGAGCGCGCAGCGCCGCGATCTGATCTGGCTCGCAGATATCGACGGTCTCGATCTCCAGCCGGCGTTCAGACGCGTCCGCGAGGTCGTGCAGCAAGCTTCCGGCTCTTCCCCGAACCGTACCAACGACGTTCCATCCATGCTTCAGGTATTCCGCGGCCATTGCGTAGCCGAGACCGCGCGAGGCTCCGATAAGCAGGATGGTCTTGTTGGGAAGAGTTGTGAGCATGCCGACGAAGCCTCTTGCCGTTTGTGTCGCACCGTTCAATTGCCCGATTTCGGATGCTTGCGCCAGACGCAATATATGCAATAACCAGTTGCATCAAACGCTATGCCGCCTGAAGCGAACGTGATAACTATGCTTGGCGTGGACTTGAATCTGCTCGCTGCGCTCGACGTGCTGCTTGCCGAGGGCAGTGTGACCGAAGCGGCTCGTCGGCTCGGCCTGAGTTCGTCGGCCATGAGCCGGACGCTTGCGCGCCTTCGTTCGGCGACGGGCGATCCGTTGCTCGTGCGCGCCGGGCGCGGCCTGGTGCCGACGCCTCGCGCGGCGGAACTGCGCGATCGCGTCCGTTCGCTGACCCGCGACGCGCAGGCCGTTCTGCGGCCGGCCGCGATTGACCTGAATATCGGCGCTCTTGATCTGACCTTTACGATTCGCGCCAACGAGGGATTCATAGAACTTTTCGCCGCCCCGCTGGTGGCTGCGATCAGCAGAGCCGCGCCACGCGTCCGCTTGCGCTTTGCGCCCAAGCCCGACAAGGATGCGCGCCCACTTCGGGAGGGACTGATCGATTTGGAAATAGGCGTTCTCGGGGAGTCGGCGCCGGAAGCGCGCACGCGGATGCTCTTTCGCGACGGATTCGTCGGCGTGGCTCGGGCCGGACATTCCCTCTTGGCTGGCCGCAAAATCACGCCCCAACGGTACGCGGCCTGTGGCCATGTCGTTGCCTCGCGCAGTGGACGAATCGCCGGGCCGGTCGATGATGCCCTCGAAACACTCGGGCTTAAGCGGACGGTGGTTGCGGTGGTGCCGAGCTTTCCGGCTGCGGTACAAATTGCGCGTTGTTCGGATCTGATCGCGCTCATACCACGCTCATTTGTCCACGGCATTACGGAGGCTGCTAACGGGGCATCCCAAGGCGTTCAGAGCTTCGAGCTTCCGGTCCGCACGCCCGAGATCGCAGTGTCGGCGATGTGGCATCCGCGCATGGATGCCGATCCCGCCCATCGCTGGCTGCGCAACACGGTGATGGCGGTGTGCCAAAATGAATGCCGCTCACGAGCGAAGGCGTTGTCTCGATAGCTGACACTCTTCCTCAGTGACCGGTGGCGGCGGTGTTTCTGAAGCAAGGAATTGCCCATTTGCCCCGGCGCGAACGGCGAAAAATCGATCGATAGATGCCGATAGTTGCTGAAACAGAGCAGATCGCGGATCGTCGAAATCCCGTTTGCAATCAGGAGCACGAAATTTCTGACGGATGGTGGAGATTTTCCGCCTGGTGCAGGAGAATTCGTCGCGAAAAATCAATGCGTCACCGCGGTCCGGAACCATCGAGTGGGAATGATTCAGGCCAGTGCGAGGGTATCCCGCAGTAATCCCGCGCTCTCCTTCAAGTCACTGAAATTGCTAATAGAACTTACGCTACCATTTGGCAGCTGTCGGCCCGCACAGATCGGGTCCGACGGATCGCGGTGTGCGTTCCCGTTGCCAGGGCTAATTTTTCGCCGATGCCCTCGTGGTGTGAGCACGCGGTGACGGTATTTTTGTTGGCGATGGGCCTGGCGATCTTCGAGCGCGAGTTCCTATCCGCCTGGCGCAAGCGCCTGCTGGCTGATATGAGATTACGCCCAACGATCGTCGCGCTCTCTGCGGCGCGATCGTAGAACGCGGCCCGCCGGCGACGGCGCTCCACCCGCGCCATTTCGGTTTTGCATTCGGCGCTCCCCGGTTCGGTGGTGTCTCGCTGGGAGGGGTGCTCGAAGGTGCGCGCGCAGCTTGCCCGTCGGCCCACCCCTTGCGATTTTCGCCGTCGATCGAAACGCACCGCCGACCATTTGAACCATCTGCAGGCCGCGCCAAACAAACACGGGTTGGCGACGTCGATGCCCGGCACTGAAGCCGAGGCTATCGAGAAGGCCGCGGCAGAGTTTAAGCAATACGCGGCGAAAGCTGATGGCGGCGCGGCGCACCTGATAACCCATTCCGGTTCTGCTTACTGGGGGAGAAGCCGCCGCTCCGCCTGTGCCACCGTCGGTTTCTACGAGACGTGCACGGTGCTCAGGGCTGATGAGCCGGGCCTCGCGCATCTCTATGCACGCTAACCCGCCCGTGTTCTCGCCAAGGGCCTCGATATTCTCGGCGTTGCAGCCGATGCAATGTAGCGGTGCCGCATACCCGCGATCTGTGCTTTGATTGGTGCGCCCGCAGCCAAGCTCGCCGTCTCTACTGCATGTAGCGATTGGTCTGCCAGAGCAACAAAGCCTCGGCAGCTGCTTGGATTATCTCGATGCTCTCGATGCGCTCAACGCAAGACGATCTGGCTCCCGAGGTCGCGCCGGCCAAAGTCCGCAATTCGCCGCGCAAGCGCCCGCGAGCGTCGTCATGTATAAACACCGTGGCTTCTATCGGGGTGAGATGTCTCCTCTTGGCGGGATTCTGCGTCACCGGCATCCGCCCAAGACGGCGAGGGGCGGGAACCCGTTCAGGACGTTGACTTATATCCGTGACGGATATATGTTCGAGTCATGAGCGAGCCCTGCACGACCGCCAGCGCCGGTGATCTTCCGTGTCCTCATCGCAGTACGCCGGGAGCGTCACGGCAACGGCACCATGCCGGTACAAGCGGGCTATCGCCGGCCAGGGGAAATGGATGAGGATTCAGCGACGGACCTTTCTGGTAGCCGGACTGACGGGCATGGCGTGGACAGCAACGCACGGCCTCGCAGCTGCGTCGAATACTCCGACAAGGTTTGTCTTCCACGTCTCAAGCACCTGGGGCGCCCTGCTCGATTGGCTGGTAGATCGGAGCTACCGCCCCATCACTGCTGAATTGGAGAAACGCGGCTTTCCCTCGATGCTCGTGCACAGCTCTGTGAGAGGCTCCGACACGCCCAATGAAGATCGGGCTTCAGCTGTTGTCAAAGCGATTCAGAACGTCACGGATGACGTCGTGATTGTTGGAATATCCAACCAGGGGAACTTCCTGCCGTTGGTTGCAGCGGCACGGCCGATCAGGCGGGTCGTCTATGTGAACGCGCTCATCCCGCGTCCCGGGAAGGCGTTCATCGAAGTCTGCCAAACGGAAGAGGTCGCCGTCCCGGGAAGCTATCTCGATCAGCTCCTCAAGGTGTCCCAAAGCATCACGGATGATTTTCTGAAGCTCGTCCACAATCCCAATGCGACGAAGGCGCAGCTCAAAGCAATGCAGGAACGCATCGACACCTCGCCATCCGCTCATACCATGGTCGGCTTTTACGAAGTCAGTCCGCTGAAAGCGCTGCCGAAGGTCGACAACGTGTACGTTTCGGGATCGGCTGACGACCAGATCCGGCCAGAATGGCAGCAGTCGGCGGCACGTCGGGTCCTGGGCGTCGAGCCGGTCGTCATTTCTGGTGCGGGCCATGCCAATATCTTCACGACAGCAAAGTATGCAGCTCAGCTTGCGGACGCTTGTGTCAAGGGCCTTTGACCGCCGCCGCTTGGGTCATAATCCGCACGGTGCCTCGGTCGGATCAGAGACCATCGACCGGGCGCCGCCGTGAACGTCTCTCGGACGGTCGTGAGCAAAGTCGACCCGCCATGGGCGATTATTTTCAAACCGGCGGAAATTTGCCCTGAAAAAATGGACACTTCGGGGTGGGACTTCCGAAGTGGCGGCGTTGCCAGTGTTGGCATGCCGCCGCCGGATGAGGCGAGGGATTATCGTCGCCGCGACAGTCGGTGAGCGGGTCTGCTTGGCAGGCAAGCGGCGTCGTCGCTGGGGAACGAACCGTCGGCCGACATCCGCCGCGTCTTCGAGGTCGGCGAAGTTTTGCCAGTATCTCCGCGCGGTGGTGTTGCAGGAACGACGACGGGTAGAGCTCCACAGCCGCGCGTAGAGTCGTAACGACCGCGACAGCTTCGGCCGTGTAGGGCTCGTCATGATGTAACGCGGTCCCGACCTTGCGGCGCACGAGGCGGCGGATTTCAAACCGAGACACTGCCAAATCTTGACTATATCCGATACGGATATATCATGAACGAATGAGCAAGTCCAGCCCCACGGGCCCGCTTACGCCGGCGGTCTTCCATATCCTCCTGGCGCTCCATGGCCGGGAACGCCACGGCTACGACATCATGCAGCAAGTCAAGGAAGACTCTCAGGGCGCAGTGAAGATGGGTCCTGGAACGCTTTATGGCTCGCTTGATCGCATGATCGCGGCCGGCCTGGTCGTCAAGACCAACACGCGGGATCCGCGTCGGATCTACTACAAGCTCACTGCACCCGGACAGGCTGCCCTAAAGGCCGAAAGCGAGCGGCTGTCGACTGTTGCCGCAATCGCACGCCGACAGTTGAAGCAGACTTTGGGTTATGGTGCGGCAGGGCAGTATGGAACGTCTCGATCGCTCGCAATCTAGCCGACGAGTTCAAACCAATGGATAGCGACGAGAGATGGCTCCGGCCGCAGGTGGCGCGAGAAGAAGGTCGTCCGCTTCGGCCCTTCGTGCCCGTAGCAATCACTTTTGAAGGCTGAGAGCTGAGAGGCTTGGTGTTCCAAGAAGAAGCGGTCATTTGGAATGCTGTCGATCTACTTATGTCGGAGCGAAATAAGCGCTACCCATGGGCCTTGTGCGATGATGGCTCCGCACAGTTTGAATTAAGCCGGCCACGGGCGTGCGCCAGTGCCGATGTAGCGCATCCGGTCCAGTAGTGATTTTCGACCGTTCGTGATAGGCGACGAAGCGCATCGATGCAGGCGCGGCCGAATGCTCATTGGCAGCGCGCGAAGCCGCTTGGTATTGTCTGATTTTCACGTGTTCTGCAAAGGTCTGGAGCGCTGGCCACATTTTCCCAGTAAATTGCGAGCGCGAATATCTGCCCGACGACATGACAAAAGACCTTGGAGCATTCGAGCAGCCCGGCCTGCGTCTCCACCACATCAGCATCATACCCTCCGTACAGCCTCGGTAAGGCTAGTGAGCGCACCGCTCGCCGACAATGGTCTCCTGTTGGCTTGACTCTGACGACTTGGGCATTGCCGACTCCCAAGAGGCTCTCTCGCCTTACCTGGAGACCTCACGTTCTTCTTCTGTTTGGAGCGTCTCCTTCGCTCGTGTATCAGGGGCCGTTTGCTTGGTGGGGTACCAGCACTTAGTACCCTCATGGCCAGGTGCTCTCAACGTCCATGACGGCCGTCCTTCCGGGTAGTTCCGCCGCACAGCCGAAGCTGAGGGAAAGCAAGCAGAAGCATCTTGGCTCGGCGCAAGCGACTGTCCTTCCTTTTGTGGTGGCGGTCTCGCCTCAATCCCATTCTCCGTCGGCTTTATGTCTAAAGGCACCGTCGGCCAGAATGGTGCAATCTGAACGTTAGGCTCCATGGGGCTCTCGACCGTGCTGCCCATGACCGCAGGCTCGATGCGGCTCTTGATCGTGATGTCCATGGACTTAGACAAGGCAGCCTTAGCTTCCCGTAGGGGCGAAAATTCAGCGGATAGCGTATTGGCTGTAACTTGCGGAACGACCGCAACGTTGACCGGGGGATCAGAATCTCCAAAGAAGAGACAGCCCGCAGGCAATACAGCGACTGCGATCGGAATTAAGAATTTCGTCCGCATGGTGCGGGGTTCGGTTGGCCGACGCAACATTTGCGGACATCTCCGCTGGTCCGAGCGAAGCAAACGCGACATTTCAGGCGCACCTTGCGGTGAGCGATTTGTTTCGAGCTTGGCGAGTTTTTCGTCTTCCCTGGAAGTGGCGACTTCGCTTCGACGCGAAATTAGGTTGAGTAATTCCGGCAGCATTGCGAAATCAAGCGCAATCTGTCGCGCGTCGTCGATCATCAGGAAGTCGCCATGTCCTGCCATGTTCGGGTCGGTCCGGCCATAGAAAAAACCGAGATGCCGGCCGTCGGCGTCATGGACGGCAAATCCGTTTGGGAGTTCGGCGATCCGCCACGGCCCGGGAAAACGGCTGGTCATGGTGAAATCCTCAGACGCCGGAAGCTTTCAACGTGGGCGCCGGATGGCTTTGCAGGGCACAAGCCATCTCGCGCATCCACGATAGCATCACGCGAGATTTGGAATCGATGAGCTGCAGGCAGCGGGCGCAGATTCGCCTGTGGATATCGCGGCTCTCTGTCGGATGTCTGACAAACGTGTGCAGACGAGTCGGATAAAATTTAATGTCCCCTTCATAGGGAAGCGTTGGTCGTCAGCGTCGTCAAACATGCGTGGATTGTCCCTTACAGCGCTAACAGGCTTGGTCGAGTTTGCGGGCCTGTTGGCGATTGCGGTTTGCCTTGGAGCGGGGGCGGCGCTTTACCTGAAGAATTCGCGCTTTTGGACGACAGAAGCGATCGCGGCAATCGAAGATAAACCGCAGGTCGTGAACCGATCGCATAAGGACGATCGACTTGCGATGATCGTAGATCCGTCGCCTCGTTCTGCCGGCCCGCAAGATGGTTTTGGGATGCTGGAGGTTGGGGGGCCTCTTATTGCCATAATCACGATCAGGGACGCCAATGGACGGCTCGTGTTCGAGCTTGATCCGCTGAGACGCACGACTGTCATTGCCAAACGCGAAGGTCGTCGAGTGCCGTCATCGAAAGAACCGGACCCACAGATGGCTCCGAAATCGAGAGTCGTGCCTATGCGGAGGCCAAGCGACTGCGGCCCTCCGACCTGCCGCGCCGCCAGCGTCACGCCGCTGGCTCAATCGCTTCGCTTCACTTCTTGATTTCCCAACACGCTTCTAGCGCGTCGGCGAGCATCAGTGTGGCGCTCTTGTTATGCATCGATCCGGCGCGCAGGAGATCGGCGGCTGACGTTACAACACGTCCCTGCCGGAGTGAATCGGGATTCCCAAGACGCAGAAGTTAGGCGAGTCTAACGCATTGATTCGCAGGGGAATTAGCCAATGCGTGGACCGTATCCTGGTGAATTGAGAAGGCGGGTCATCGGCTTTGTTGAAACAGGAGGTTCGCGCCGTGAAGCGAGTGAACCGTTCGACATCGGTGTCAGTTCCGCCATCAGGTGGATGCAACGCTTTCGCGAGGACGGGACTTGCGAACCGATGCCAGCGGCGGAAGCACTTCGCCATTGGAGGAGTACGCCGAACAGAGCCTTGCGCTCAACCGCGAGCAACCGGACCTCACACTGGATGAGATCGTCTTGGCACTGCACAAGCGGAGAATTTCTGGAAGCCGCAGCGCGCTCTCCCGATTTTTCACTCGTCACGGCATTACTGTAAAAAAAAATCCTGCGCGCCGCAGAGCGAAACCGAGGCGACGTGCGCCAGAGGCTGGCGACCGCTTTCTAATTTCGAGAGCAGGGCGGCTCCGCATTGGCTGATCACGTGTCCCATAGGAGGGGACGCGATGGCCGGGGCGCAACGTCGTCAAGTGCCACGAGCGGCTGTGTCGTCGGCGCGAACGGTACTCTGGAAAGGAAGAAGGGCCGCCTGGCCTAGGCGACCCTCCTAGCACCCGCAGCACCACCTATCTCTCGGCCGAGCCAGCAACCTCGCGCGCGACTGCCGAACCGGCTGGTAGATAAATCATACTGTGGATGCACGAGCAATAATGCTGCGTCGGTCCCCTGGCAAGCCGAACACCGATCTCTCCATCAAGTATGCCCGCTTTCCCCACTCTCCACAGCAGCTGTCATCGCAGACGCAACGCAACTCAATGGGCCATCCAATTTATGCGCTGCCGACTTTCTGCACGGCCCCAAGTCGGCAGGGTCGGGCCAATGGCGGCGGACCGGTGGTCACCTAGATTAGGCCACTGAGCCGGGGCAGCCGACCTGCACAAATTCAAGCGCCGCCGACACGTCCGAAGTCCCCGAGCAACCGACCCACCTTGTGCAACGCGCAAGTCGGCAGAGGGCGGGCCAAAAGGGGACAGTCTCTGAGCGCCATGTTAGATTACAGTAGATGACCGGAAGGTATCCCGCCCGATTAGGCTTCCTTGGGAAGGGATCGCGATGGTCTCGTGAAACCAGCGCAGAGGATGAGACGTGGACGATCCGATTGAGATCAATCGCCGAAATTGCGCGCGGCGATCCACGCCCCGCAGGCTCTCGGCGATGCGCTTGGCCGTTTGCGGGCGGGCGAAGATGCGCTTTTCGCGATCGAAGGCTGAGCTCGGCGATATTTCGGGAAAGCGCGTCCTACATCTGCAGTGCCATATCGGGCGGGACACGCTTGGCCTCGCGCGACGCGGTGCCGTCGTCACTGGACTCGATTTCTCGCCCGCGGCGATCGAGTGCGCGCGGCGCCTTTCCATGGAGAGCGGGCTAACGGCGACCTTCATCCAAGGTAGCGTTGACCAGACGCCGCGGCTCGTGCTGGTCCGTTCGATCTCGTCTTTACGACCTGGGGTATCCTCTGCTGGTTGCCCGACATGCGCGCCTGGCGAGGTCGTTGCGTCGGTGCTGGCGCCGGGTGGCGAACTTTATTGCGCTGATGCGCATCCGAGCTTCGTCGCGCTGGAGGAGCAGGCCGGTAGGCTCTTGCCGACATTCGATTTCCAACTCCTCCCGACCGGCCGCGGGAATTCGTCGATACCGAGCCGACGACCTACATGGGCGATCCGGCTCCGACGGCGCATCAAGCGACACGGGTGTGGATACATTCACTGTCGGCCACATTCGGTTCGCTCATCGATGCCCGGCCTCGCGTTGCCCTGGCGGCGTTGCGTGGCGGATGTCACAGTGCGGCCGACGATCGCGCTTTCGGGAAATGCGCAGAACCTCGTGCCCGCGACCGACCGTCTGTGGCGGCTGCGCGCCTACGGCGCCAGCGTTGGAAACAGGAGGAGGAATATGGATGAAGATGAAGACATGGATATCGACGGACTACAAAGGAAGGTTTCACTTACGTTGGTCGGTGAACTGTATAGCCTGATTGGCGGCACACCAGATGAAGAACTGGAAGCTTCACTATTAGAAGGGTTGTACGAAGTAGTCGCGTTGCAGGCTGAGCCAAACAAAATTATGAGGCTGACCGACAGGCTGTTGAGCGTCAAACGAAAGAAGGTGCAAGGGTTAGTCGAGGGACTGGCAGAGCTGCACCAAGCAGCGCATCGAGAAAGAGCCAGAGCTGGGCGACGTAATTGATTGATCTCCGGGCAGGCGCATGAGGCAATGTCATTGCGATACATGAACGGCAAGATCGCCTCTGTTATATCGCTCGCTGCCGTCACACGACATCCGCGAGAGTGCTTCGCGTCCCTGAAAGACCAGGATATTCCGCATGGGAGGTGGCAGCATGGCGCGAGTACGATTGCGCGGTCTCGGAATCAAGGTTGGCAGTCTGCCGACGGGCGAGTTTAACGCGATTACCGATGTTACAGGTGTCAAGGTTGGTTACTTTACGCTGATACGCGATACGCCTCACGTCGTGCGCACAGGAATTACAGCTATCTGGCCACGTGGCCCCGAGATCTGGACCGATCACGTCTTCGCCGGCACATTCTCGTTCAACGGCAACGGCGAAATGACTGGCCTGCCCTGGATTGCGGAGCAAGGCATGCTCGGAGCGCCGATTGGCATCACGAACACTTACCAGGTCGGCATAGTGCGCGACGCGATATTCGCGCTTGGAGTGCGCGACCACGCTCCGCAAGAGTTCCACCTCCCAGTGGTCGCCGAGACCTATGATGGATGGCTGAGCACCAGTGAGAGTTTTCCACTAAAAACGGAAAATGCCTTCGCGGCTTTCGACTCCGCGATAGGCGGCGGCCCGATCGCCGAGGGCAGCGTTGGCGGTGGCACAGGCATGATTTGCCACGAGTTCAAGGGCGGCACGGGCACGGCCTCTCGGATCGTTATCGAGGACGGAGCCCGGTACACGGTAGGAGCGCTGGTCCAGGCCAACTACGGGCTGCGTGAATTGCTGCGGATCGATGGCGTGCCGGTTGGTCGCGAGATCGGTCCAGAGATCGTGCCGCGACTCAAAGAGGAGGGTGGGTCAATCATCGTCGTCCTCGCCACGGATGCGCCACTCATCCCGCTCCAGTGCCAACGTCTGGCACGCCGAGCGACAACCGGCCTTGCATGGGTGGGTGGCATCGGGAGCAACGGCAGCGGCGACCTTTTTATTGCTTTTTCGACGGCTAACCACATCAGGATGCACGAGAAAATCGCGAATGTCCGCATGCTGGCCCCGGCCGCCATGACCAGCCTTTTTCGCGCGGCTGCCGAGTCCCCAGTCCACGGAGGAGGCGATACTCAACGCCCTTTGCATGGCGGAGACGATGACTGGCAAAGACGACCGCACGGTCTATGCTCTGCCGCTTGACCGCCTTCAGCACGTGATGCGGCGCTACCGCCCGAGTTGACAAAGCTGCCTCTGTGCTCAAGGACGGCGCGGAATTTACACCGATAACAATGAAAAAAGTGCATGAATCAGAACTGATCGACATGCCCTGGCGGCCACTCCTGTTCAGGCTCATTTTCGCCCCTGGCGCTGTACCGGCACAGACAGCAGCTTATCCCTCGATAGCTTCCGTGCCGTCGCACGTGGGCGAGGGCAGGAGCGAGCCGGGAGCTGACATTGCGAACCGCCAAAGGAAAGTGACTGCCAGCCCGCCATGCAGGTAGAGCGCCGGCTTGCCGGCGTGGTTCCCGCAGCATTCCCAATTGGCCTGATGCCCCTCACCGCCATCAAGCATGCCGCGGTCATATGGTTCAATGGGCGGAAAATGTTCCGAGATTGGCGTACTCTCCTGTGCAAGTCCGCACCCAGATGAGCGGACGGCATCGCTCATAGCCGGCGGCGCGGTAGCGCTCGAGCGCGGCGCCGGGGCAGCTTCGCCTCGACAGCGCCCTCGGCACTCGCGGCCAATTCCTTGACGAGCTGGGTTAGGCTGTAACGGTAGTGCCAGGCGAGACGGTCAAGCCAGTCATGTGCAGCAATGCAAACGAGCGCGACGTGAAGCCTCGCCTCCGCGGCAAAGCGTTTGAAATCCGATACGCCGATGACGGCGTGCTCTGCTTTCAATATCGGGAGGACGCCGAGAAGGTCCTGCAAGTGCTTCCCAAGAGGTTCGCAAGGTACGGACTGACCCTCCATCCGGAAAAGACGCGTCTCGTAGAGTTCGGGTGTGCAGCCCTGGCGAGAGCGATCCGGGCGGGGACAAAGCCTGACACCTTCGACGTTCTCGGCCTGACGCACAAGTGCGCGCTCAGCCGGCGAGGGAAGTTCACGGTCCATGTCAAGACGATGAAGAAGCGCCTTCGACGGTCCTTCAAGGCCGTGGCCGAATGGTGCCGCACGCATCGGCACGACGCCGTGGATGAGCAACAGGCTATCCTCAATGCAAACTTCGCGGCCACTACCAGTACTACGGCATCCCAACGAACTACCGCAGTCTATGGCAGTTCTATCGGGGTGTCCGGAGGACCTGGAAGAAGTGGCTTGAACGCAGGACGCGAGGACAGCCTCTCGGCTGGGAAAAGTACGTGCAGATCTTACGCCGCCATCCGCTGCTGCGTCCGCGGATCGTACACTCTTGGGCCAGAGCAGCGAGTCAAGCCTGAGGAACCCACTGCGGTAGTTCCGCACGGTGGGGTCTGTGAGGGAGGAAGATCGACAGCG
>JASHRR010001220.1 GCA_030037185.1 Xanthobacteraceae bacterium
ATTGAAGGCACCGCTTCAGGCGCGCCGATCGGACGATCGTACTCGCGGGCCGCCAACGAACCCTTCGGCGCTCCTTTCGGCGCCGCTACTTGCCGATAGCCAGGACGGGGTGCCGTCTTGGCGAGCCCCGCATTTTTCTGTCTCTCCTGACGCTTGCGTCGCAGTTCCTCGCGCTGCCGCGCCACCAGGGCGGCAACCGCTTCGCTTTGCTGCCGCCACCACGCGGTTGCACGCACTGCCGTGCGGCCGAGCCGGCCGCCCGCCCAAACGAGTTCGAACGGCAGGAAGCTGCGCCACGTATCGTCGCCTTCCACCATGGCCCGGGCAATGAGACCGCCCGCCATAGCGGAGGTGTTGAGCCCCTGCCCGCCGAATGCGCTGGCGAGCCAGACGCCGGCTTGGAGTTCGCCGATTTGCGGCATGCGATGAACCGCAAGTCCCATCTCGGCCGGCCAGAAATATTCGAATTGCACCGGCCCGAGTTGCGGATAGGTTGTCCGGAGCGCCCGTTCAAGCCACCTTTGTGTCCACCTCGAACCCGGCCCGATGGAAGCGCTCCCGGTCCACAGCAGGCGGTCGCCGCCAACGATCCTGTAATGGTTATCGGCGTGCCGCACGTCGCTTACCGCTCCGCGGAATGCGACTGCCTGAGCGAGCCGTTCGCCAAGCGGCTGCGTCACTCCCGTGAACGCGGTGAGAGGAACGAGCGTGTCGGAAAGGCGCTGGGCGATGCCACCCAGATGAACATTGCCGGCCAGCACCACGTGACCGGCGCGCACACGCCCGTGCGCCGTCTCAATCCGTTTGCGCACGCCGGCCAGGTCGACAGCGACAGCTCGCGTATTCTCGAAGATACGGACGCCGGCTCGCTCGGCTATATCGGCGAGACCGAGCGCATAGGCCAACGGATTGATCTGGAATGCATAGGGAAAATAGATAGCCTCAAAATAGCAGCTGGCTCTGAGCGCATCACGGACCCGCTCGATTGGCCAGACCTCGACGGCGATTCCCATTTCCTGCTCGAAGAGCCTCACACGGCTCTGCGCGCGATCGGCGTCCGGTTTGTTAAAGACATCGAGACAGCCCTTGCCCTCGATGATTCCGAGGTCGCCGATTTCCGAGATGGTCTCGCGCACGTTGTAAACGCCCGATTGCGACAGCCCCCACAGCGCCTTGGCGGCTGGCAGGCCGATTCGCTCAATAATCTTTTCAATCTGGGCCGAATAGCCCGGCGACACATGACCGCTGTTGCGGCCCGACGCGTTCCAGGCGATGCGGCGCGCCTCCACGAGCGCCACCGACCAGCCGCGACGCGCCACCTCGCGGGCCACCGTCAAGCCCGCAAGCCCCCCGCCGATGACGCAGACATCCACATCCAGATCGTAGTTGAGTGGCGGCCGCGGCGGCGGCTGGGGCGCCATATCACGGTACCATGTTACTCCGTATTCGGATTGACTGTCGTGACCCATCTCGCCTCACAGCCCGCACTGATTCCTGTTATGTCGCTTGCCGGACCACCTTTCTCCCCGACCGCCCCGCAACCAGCGAGTCCGGGTCGGCGAAACTGTCAGTGTTCGCCGGCGGAACGGCCCTTGATGATTCGCCTAGCGCTCAACCCGCCCTACGCTGCGAGCAACGACCGGCGAGACGCCCCGCGCTCCAGAAACGACCGCCGCCGGGCGTGGGTAGCAGACTGGTAACATGAATGCCTGTTCACGGCTATAGCTGTGCTCGGTACCCTTGTGAACGTGTAATTTAATCAATAACTTATGAGGATGGGTTAAACAGTGTCCCTAAAGTGTGCCGATTCGCGCATTGAGCGGACTGACGAAAACGAGCCGTCCGCCTCTCGTCAGTCCCCCGCTCCGTCGCCCTGAATCGGAGACGATTCGACTCCCGATCGAGCCCGGGGATGGAGGGCCCCGCCTTCACGGCGGCCGGGTCAATGGAGGCGAGTCATTGCTGGGCGCCTCGACTCGGCGCCGATCGTTGAGACCGTCGACGTGGCCCCGCATCTTTCGCGGCTGCACTGACGAGCGCGCAGCTTCTTGGCTCGCATCGGCTCACCCCTCCTCGCCGCAATGGCTGCCGACGGAAACGCGGAACTGATCGACCGTCGGCAGCGCTACAGCCTGCCAGCGATGCGCGGGGCAAGCGCTGTCGGCCGCCGCTGCGGCTCTCAGCCCGCCCCAGGGTCTGAGATCAGCGACTCTGCCGGAACGTCTCCGGGCCCGTGGTGAGCGAGTCGAACCCGCCCGGCTGCGATTTTTTCCAAAAGTGGAAAATGTTTTTCAAAGCCGTGGGGTGTGCTCCACGCCATCAGCGCCAGTTGCACGCCTCGTTTGCCCTCGCACCGTCCAAGATGGGGTGGCTCGTCGTCAGGGCTCGCTGTCTCCAGCCCATGGCGGCCGGTGTTATACCGGACCCATTGTTGGTAATCCAAGCCGCCGGGACACTTGCAGATGAGGACTGCGAGAAGACCCAGCCACGGGGGCCGCCGTCAGGGCCGGGGTTGATACAAACCGACGTGAAGATGGCCCCATTAGGCACACGAACGGCGAACCTAACTTCGCCGTCCACTCTAGATCGGTCCAGCGCCAAATTAGCCCCCACAACGGCATCACCGTCATAAAGGGAGATGGCGTCGCCAAGCCGAGCAGCCACGATGGGTTCCCCTCGGTGTTTCTTCGAATCTGCCGCGACGGCTCATCGCGGCGAAACGCCGTCAGATGGGGAAATGCAGACGCGGTTTCGCCTATAACGGGAAGCGTGGCGATCCTGGCTGGCCGCGGATCATGATGGGGGTACTATCGAGGCGGCACGCAACGCCCGGTCGGTGGCGACATCCTGATCGGCCTAGCCGATACTGCGCGGCATGGCAAAAACCATTCTCACACCGCGACCCGGCGCCGCTACTGTTGTCCCTCGCCGAGCGGACCCAGTCATGAAAACCGAGCCTCTTCCGGCCGGGTTCGTTATCCCCGCTCAACCGGTTAAAGCTTCAAAACCGCCCTCCGGTGCCGATTGGGTCGACGAAATAAAACATGACGGGTATCGAATTATCGTTCAGCGGGACGGTTCCACTGTGCGGCTCTACAGCCGCAATGCCAATGATTGGTCGGCGCGACTGTCAGCCATTGCCGCTGCTGCGGCGCCTATCAAGGCCAAGAGCTTCACGATCGACGGCGAGGCGGTTGTGCTTGGGCCTGACGGCTTGTCGCGGTTCGAGGAGTTGTTCCGTCGGGAGGGCGCTCGAACCGCAATCCTCTATGCGTTCGACCTCATCGAGCATGACGGCGAGGATATGCGCATTCTCCCGTTCCTTGGCCGCAAGGCCGCGCTGGCGCGGCTATTGCGCAACACCAAGGCGGGCATCCTATTCAATCAACACATTGCCGAGGACGGGCCTGTCGTGTTCGCGCACGCCTGCCGGCTTGGCGCCGAGGGCATCGTATCGAAGAAGGTCGATGGCGCCTATCAGTGTGGCCCGTGCAAGGTGTGGATCAAGGTCCGCAATCCCGCCAGCATCGCGGTGCAACGGGAGCGGAGCGAGCTTTGGAATCGGTGAGCTTGTTCGCCGAAGGTCGCCACGGGTGATTTCGCCCGTGCGGCGGGTCATCGCCCGCGGAGAATGTTGCGTCATCAGGCAACCATCGGCGAAGGAGGCGGGACAGCTCCGCCTGCGCTTGCCACTCAATGCGGCGCGGCGTCTTACTCC
This sequence comes from Xanthobacteraceae bacterium, assembly GCA_030037185.1. The sequence goes on from JASHRR010001220.1 coordinate 3,719, forward strand.
GTGGTCTCAGCGGTAACCCCCACATCACCCTTCGAAATCACATTGGCCCCTTTAAGGAGCGTAATCGATGACATCACTACGGGGGGCGGGGTTGCGGCGTGAATGCCGGTGATAATCAACCCCAGCCGCTCAACCGCCCGCAACGCCAAACCACGACTCCACCGTCTTTGCGTCATTGCCAGTCAATCCATCATGCGGTAGCGCTCGACCCGCGCCTTGATGCTGAGATCATTTGTGGGCTTACCGACCCGCGCTTGCTCGCGGGCAAGGTCTTGCACTTCCCGGTACGTCAGAACGTCCTTTCCACCCGCCTCATCGTAATCGTCGGCGGTGCCAAGCCGTTGGGTCCAATCTTCGCCGTTGCGGGTGTCGCGAACGCTCCATGTACCGGCAGTCCTGTTGCGCCGGTAGCCCAGCTACACGCCGCGCATGATCGGCACGTAATAGGACTTCTTGCGGCGGGCCAGTTTAAGCCTCGCCGAGCGGTTTTCGAGTTTTGTGGAGCGTACTCGCGGCGCCATGGCGTCCCCCTTTATCGTGTCCCGGCAAATGTCCCAGGGCGTCAACAGACCGGAGCCTGACCCGACCGGTGGTCTGCTAATCGACGGACGGCCCCGAGTTGAAACGCCGCGGGCGGCTATCGCGCGCCAGGTGTCCCGCCCGGTGTCCCAGCGATTGGCATGCGCCGTTATGCACGCTACGGCACGATTTAGCAAACATCATAAGCAGTTACCTGCCCAACTTGCACGGCCATGCACCTTATAATGCCTGTTCACGGCGATCTTGCGTCGCACCCGGAAAGACGGGTTCCCCGACCGCTCCGAATTCCAACGTCACCGGAGATGCCTTAGATTGATTGCAGCACGAAAGTCTGCCGCATGCTCCGTCTCATGTTGCTGCGCCACGCGAAATCGAGTTGGCCGTCGTCCGGGATGCAAGACGCCGCGCGTCCGCTCAGCGAGCGAGGCGAAGCAGCTGCCAGGCTGATGGGAGCCTACATGGCACACCATTCCCTCATCCCCGACCGCGTTTTGTGCTCGCCGGCACGCCGCACCCGCGAGACCTTGGCCGGCATCGCGACTCAAGGGCCGGCCAATATGGATGTCGTTTTCGATCAGCGCCTCTATGCGGCAACACCTCAATCGATTTTGTCGGTCGTCCGCGCCCAGGACGAAGCAGCCCGCACGCTGCTCGTAATCGGGCACAACCCCGGTTTACAAGAAGCCGCCGAGCTGCTGATTGCGGCGGGCGATGTGGAACTGCGCGAACGGCTGCGGGAGAAATTCCCAACCGCCGCGCTGGCAGTTGTCGATTTCGCGATCGACAAATGGAGAAATATCCACGAGCGCTCAGGCCGGCTCGATCGTTACATCATCCCACGCTCGGTCGCGGCCGCGACGAACTAAGCGTGCCCAACCGGCATCTCGTGAACGAATGGGCCGCAAAACCGATTCACGTTGCCTAAGTTCGAGGCGCGATTTTCGAAATGGGAAACATCGGCCCCTGCTTGCGGCCCATGCAGGCGGAGGATAGGCAGAGGTCCCGACGCCATCTGGCCAATACAAAAAAAGGGGAGACGCGATGAAGATTCCTTTTCCTGGTTTCGTTGCTGCCCTGCTCTTCGCCCATGGCATCGCTCCGCTCGCCGCGGCCGAAGATGACGAGCGTGTGCTCCGGGTTGACCACTATATCAGCGTTCGCTCCACGGTGCCGGCGATCGCCGATCAGGTGACGCCGATCTATGTGCGGGAAGTCGTGCGGGCGGCGAGTGCGCTGCGTGAAAGAACACATGCGAACCGTGTGGTGCTGTTCGTCCACGGTGCCGGCACCCCGGCGGAAGTGGCTTTCGACGTACCATATCAGGACTACAGCTGGATGGAGTACCTGGCTCAGGCCGGGTTCGACGCCTTTGCCATGGACACCACCGGCTATGGCCGTTCCACCCGACCGGCCGCCATGAACGATCCATGCAATCTCTCGCCGGCCCAGCAGCTCGCGCTTGCCCAAGACGGAGGCACTGAAGTCTGCGCGCCCTCCTATGGACAGCAGATGACCACGATGGCGTCGGACTGGAACGACATCTCCGCCGTGGTGGACCACCTGCGCGCACTGCGTGGCGCAGCGCAGGTCAGCATGGTGGCGTGGTCGTTGGGCGGCCCACGTGCCGCCGGCTATGCGGCGCAGAATCCCGACAAGGTTGCCAAGCTCGTGCTGCTCGCGCCTGCCTATAACCGCAACGCATCCGCCACGCCGCCAACTCCGCTCCCGGCGGCCGGTGCCGCCATGAATACCCAGTCGCGTGAGGAGCTGGCGGCGCTGTGGAACCGCCAGGTCGGGTGCCCCGACCAGTATGAGCCGGGAGTTTTCAAAGCGGTGTGGCAGGCGATGCTCGAGTCAGATCCTGTTGGGGCCACCTGGGGCCCTGGCGTGCGACGCGCCCCCAACGTGACGAACTGGGGTTGGACCACCGCCATGGTGGCTGCGATGAAGACACCAACTCTGATGATTACCGGCGAACATGACGGGCAGGTACAGCCTGGTCGGGTGCATGACCTTTATGCCGACCTCGGCTCTACATCAAAAGTTCTGATCGACCTCGCCTGCTCGTCCCATAACGCCATGTGGGAGAAGAATCACCGGCTGCTCTTCCAGGCGTCATTGGAATGGCTGGTCAAGGGAACCGTGAACGGCGCGAACCAGGGTAAGGTAAGGCTCGGGTATTGAGCGAGGTCAGATCCCTGGTCTGATGGCAAGGCGAGAGCTGGCGGCGAGGTTGGCCATCCTCTGGTATCCCCTCGCGCTGGCGAAATGTCCGTGCGCGCAGGGCGGCAACGGCGTGGCACAATTGGCATAGCCAGCGCGACTGCTTCAATCGCGTCCATCATCGCCGTCACTGGCTTGAAGACGGCACGGATAAATCAAAAGAAGGCGCCCTCCGGAGACCGGAAAAAGACCTATCGATGCCGGAACGTAGCAGGCAAGAGCGATCACCCCCTCAGGGGCTACGCCCAAGAAAAGTGCGACTGCCGCTGGCGGCCCGACGAACCATCACGTAAAGCCGAACCCCCGCTCATCGCCGTGTTGACGGAGTTCTATTTTGCGGCCTGCATGTGCTCTTCAGGAGATGTCCCGAGAACTCTTGAAAATGGCAAAGCGGTCGCTGCCATCGGTCAATCGACGCAGCCTTATGAGCTTGCCCGGCATGGACGCGTCGTCGCTTTCGCCTGTCCAATCAACGCGAGAGCCGGGAACCGCTTCGCGACGCGGCAAACGCCTTGATGACTAACACATTGAATTGACGAAACGTTCTCATAATAACCGAACCCAATTCAAGCCCCCCAAGGCGGTGCGCGGTCACAATCCAAACTTGGCCCACATCGCACGCGCTTCGAGCGCTGATATGAAGTCGCCGACGAGGCCATGCGGCTCGACGCCGAGCCTCAGGAGTGCCCCTGGCGCAATATCGGTCACGCCAGGCGTCCGCCGCCCGAACAGCGAGCGCTCTGCCGGGACCGGCGACATCACGACGTCCTCGCCGAACCGCTCTCGCAGGAAGGAACGCAGATCGCCGAGTTGATCGACCAGCCCGAGCTCCTTGGCGGTCTTGGCCACCCAATATTCGCCGGAGAACACCGTATTTTCCGGGCCCGTAAGCCGCTCGCCGCGGCGCTCGCGGACAAGGCCGATGAACATCGCGTGGATGTCCTGCTGGATCGCCTTGATTCGCGTCACGTCATGCTCATTCTCGGGGAGAAATGGGTCCAGCGTCGATTTGTGCTCGCCTGCCGTGTAGATTCGCCGTTCAATGCCGAGCTTCTTGATCGCTTCCGGAAATCCGAAGCTCGCGCCGATTACCCCGATCGATCCCACGATGGAAGCAGGGTCGCACACGATCTCGTCGGCCGCGCACGCGATCATGTAGCCGCCGGAGGCCGCCACATCCTCCACGAAGGCGATGACCGGCAGCTTCTTTTCCTTGGCAAGCGCGCGGATGCGCCGATAGATGAGGTGCGACTGAACGGCCGATCCGCCCGGCGAGTTGACCGCGAGCGCCACTGCCTTGGCATGACGGACCGCGAAGGCCCGGTCGAGCATCCTGGCGAGCCCAGCGATGGAAAGGCCGGGCCGAAGCGGAGTCGAAAAGCCGATTACACCGGTGAGCCGCACCACCGGAACCACTGGCAGGTCGCTGCGGAAGCGTCTGGGCAGATATGGACGGATCGCCGCCGCCGCACGCGCCGTTAGTTGGCGGATATGTTCTGCCATGGGTCCGTCGGGCATCCATCTTTGATAAGCCGTCATGGTGAATTCCACAAGTTGCGCCCTCTACCCCATTAATCTGCCTATTGCGGCGAGGTAAACAGTGCGAGTTCGGCGCCGCGGCGCAGCACCGCCTCCGCGCCTGTTGTCGGCGTGCCATCCTCTGCGGCTAGCACGAGGCCGGGTAGAATTGCCGGCGGCGCGTTGCTGCCCTTGACCGCGCCAGCGATGATCCGAATCGCGTGGGCACCTGGTTTGCCGTGGACCGGCAACACCGCAATTGACCCGAAACGCCCGGCAAGAGCGCCAATAAGATCGACCAAACCATCGGCGCGAAAGATCACTGTGAGCACACCGCGCCGCCGCAGCAGCCGAGCGGCCGCGTCGATCCACGCCACCAGCGACGCGGGCGCGAGATCGTGGGCGGCGCGCCGCCTCAGGTCGGGCGACGGCTTGTGGCGGCTCGGATCGCGGAATGGCGGGTTCATCAGCACGGCATCGCAGCTTGCGGCTGGCAGGCCCGCAGCCGCGTAGTCCGCTGCCGGCGCGGCAATGTCGAGCGCCACTGCATTGACCCGATCGACAAAGTGGTTGCGCGCGCAATTAAGGGCCGCCAGGGCCACAAGTTCGGCACTGATCTCCACTAGCTTGACTTTCGCACCTGGAACGCGGGCCGCCAACGCCAGCCCGGCCGCCCCGACCCCGGCGCCGAGATCAGCAATGCGGTGGCCGTCACGGGCAGGCGTCGCGGCCGCCAGCAGAATGGCATCGTGCCCGAACCGGTGGCCACGTCGCGGCTGCAGCAAGCGCAGGCGGCCGTCAAGAACAGCGTCGTCGGTGAGATTGGAAGGGAACGCGCCTGCGGGTTGCTCAGCCGACATCGCTGCGCAGCTCGCGGGCGAGGCCCGCATCTTCGAGGAGGCGGCGGGCTGAATTCAGGCAATCCTCCTCGACAAGAACGCGGCGCGGCAGGATCCCCAGCGACCCCTCAAGGACACTCATGTTCTGGTCGAGGACCAGGTAAGGAATGTGCGCCCCCGCGAGCAGCGCCTCGACGGCGGACACCAGGACCGCATCGTTGGTGCGCAAAATTTCCTTCACGGCCAGCTCCTCCGCCACCGCATCAATCCGCAGGCTCGCAGCCGCCTGGTCTTTCTCACAATCCCAAGAAGCGGTCACAAAGCCGCCCGCCCTATCGAGCACGAGACCGCAGACAATGGCAAGACAGGCGATCATCATGTTGGGAACCTGGCGGGCATCGTCAAAGCCAAATTTCCCGCCGCGCCCGCGCTGGCCGGATTGTCCATGCGACGCTGATGGCCGCACTCCTAAAACAAAATGGCGCCGCCGCCCTCGCGAGGGCGTTGCGATCGCACAAAGTTCCCGCACTTGCCGCTGGCCGTCCGCATTTTTATGCTTCCGTTGTGGGGCCGGAATCCTATGTTGTGCGTACCCCGATCGGGCACCCCTCCGGATTATCGCGCGGGCCAGGCATTCCATAGGAGACGTTCTGTTGGCCGTGATCGTTCCGTTTGAAAGTCACCGACCCGCCTCGATTGATCGTCTCGTTGATTTGGTCTCCGGCGATATGGAACGGGTGAACGCCACGATTCTGTCCCGCACGGGGTCCGATGTCGCCATGATACCGGAGGTAGCCAATCACCTGATCACTTCCGGCGGGAAGCGTCTGCGCCCTATGCTGACCCTCGCAATGGCGCTGCTCGCCGGCTATCCGGGCGAAGGGCATGTCAAGCTGGCGGCCGCCGTCGAGTTCATGCATACGGCAACGCTTCTGCACGACGACGTGGTCGATGAAAGCGACATGCGGCGCGGCAAACTCGCGGCACGCATGTTGTGGGGCAACGAGGCAAGCGTGCTGGTAGGCGACTTTCTTCTCGGTCAGGCCTTCAAGATGATGGTGGAGGTC
>JASHRR010001221.1 GCA_030037185.1 Xanthobacteraceae bacterium
CCGTGGGTCAGGCTGCCGCCGAGGTGCCCGGTCAGCAACATCAGGAACAGGACCGCCGCTACCGCAATGCCCCGGAGCTTGTGATAGGCGAGGTCCACAGCAGCGCCGGGCGCGAAGGCCGGCTGCACGACCCGGTAGAGCCGCGCGCCGATTCTCTCGGGCCCCGCCCTACTTTCCGCCGCGGGAAGGGGGTGCAGGCGCATGCGCAGGATGGCGATCAGGCAGGTGGCCGCGGCCAGACTGATCCCGGCCCAGCCGTGGGCGTCCACGGCCGGCATGTCCGCAAAGCTGTCCTCCGTGGCGTGCATCAGCCCCAACGCCACCGTCACCAGTGCGCTGACCGCCCCGGCGATCCACGCGGGAGCCAGCGCGTCCTCCAGGACTCTGAACGGCCGGAACCGGACCAGGATCTCCAACGCCACTGCCAGCGTCAGGATGCCCAATGGCAGATGGACGATCAGGACGTGGAAGCGCCCGAGAAACCAGATGAACTGCATCAACGTCTTGGCTCCCCCCTAAACGGCCTTCAAACGGCCGGACCTCGTCCTCAGGAGGCCGCGCGCGGCCGTCGTCAAGGATGGCCACAGGCACGATCTCCGTTGTGGCCGCCCTGCGCGACAAGCACGCTCCTCAGGACGAGACGTCATGGATGATATCGATAGGATTCCGAGCATGGAACGCCTGCTAGGCAGTAATGCCTTGGATCACGTTGCCTGCGGTGTCGGTCAGGCGGAAATCGCGGCCCTGGTAATGGAAGGTCAGCTGCTTATGGTCGATGCCTAGAAGGTAGAGCATGGTCGCGTTGAGGTCGTGAACCTCGACCGGGTCCTCCACGATGTTGTAGCTGAAGTCGTCGGTCTTGCCGTAGGCAATCCCCGGCTTGGTCCCGCCGCCCGCCATCCACATGGTGAAATTGCCGCCGTGATGGTCGCGCCCCGCGTTGGGGTTGATCCCGCCCTGGGCGTAGACCGTTCGGCCGAACTCACCCTTCCAGGTGACCAGGGTGTCGTCGAGCAGCCCCCGCTGCTTCAAGTCCATAACCAGGGCAGCGGAGGGCTGGTCGACGGCCCAGCAATCGGGAGGATGACGCCGGGCGATGCCGTTGTGGTGGTCCCAGCCGACCTGAATCAAATGCACGTACTTGACGCCGCGCTCGATCAGGCGGCGGGTAAGCAGGCAGTTGCGGGCGAAGGTACCGGGCTGGCGGACCTGCGGGCCATACATCTCGAGGATGTAGTCCGGCTCGCCGCTCAGGTCGGTGACTTCCGGCACCGAGTCCTGCATCCGGTAGGCCATCTCGTACTGCGCGATCTTGGACAGGACCTCGGGGTCGCCGCTCATCCGGTACTGAAAGTGGGAGAGCTGGTCGATGACATCCATCTGGCCGCGGCGCTCTTCGCGGCTCATGCCGTCGGGGTTGCTCACGTAAAGAACGGGTTCGTTACCCGAGCGGAACTCGACGCCCTGGTGGTTGGAGGGAAGGAAGCCCGCCGACCAGGTCGCCTGGGTGGCGCCCACGCCCGCAGCCTGGAACTGCGACTTCATCACCACGTAGGACGGCAGGTTTGAGTTGTCGGTGCCGAGCGCATAGTTGACCCATGCCCCTGCCGACGGACGGCCCGGCAGCTGGAACCCGGTATGCATCAGAATGTCCGCGGGGTCGTGGTTGACCTGCGGCGTCCACACGGAGTGGACAAAGGTCAGATCGTCGACGATCGCGCCGATATGCGGCATCAGGTCGGACACCCAGCGCCCGCACTGGCCGTACTGCCTGAATGGCGCCAGCGGGCCCATCAGCGGGAACGAGGTCTGACCATTGGACATGGAGGAGATTTTGCCGGTGCCCTTGACCGACGGCGGGATCTCCTGCCCATGGCGTTTGATGACCTCGGGCTTGTAGTCGAAGGTGTCGATCTGGGACACCGCGCCCTTCATGTGGATGTCGATCACCCGCTTGGCGCGGGCCGGGAAATGACCGCTGGTCAGCTTGCCCAGGTCGGGACCGGCTTCGGGAGCGCCTTGGGGGGTTGCGCCTTTGGCCAGCGACCCGCCGGCGCCAAGGAGCTTGGCCGCCGCGATGGCCCCGAGCCCCATGCTCGAGCTCAGCACAGCCCGGCGCGTCAGGTTGACGAGTATGCTTGGATCAATCCAGATTTTCTTGGTCATTGTGATCCCCCTTTGCGAAGGGTGTAATCTCTTCTCCTGGTCGATCGCGTCAGCCAATCCGAACCGACCGGAGCATCGCGAAAACCGATTCGCCGTTGTCGGGGCAACCCTGCTGGCGTTGTTGCAGGGTTGGGGGACGTCGTGATCTGGCGCCCATGCTGCAATCTCCTCAGATTGGGCTGAACCGATCTCCTATCGCACCGTATAGGCATCAGGCGTGTTCATCACGCTGGCGGCGACGACGGTCAGGGCCGCGAGCCGAACCGGGTCGACCGCGGGATCGGCCGGTGCCAGGCCAATCGCGATGAGCTTTTTCACTTCGTCCGGCGATTTCTCCATCAGCGCGAGTTCGGACGCGCGGTACGCCCTGATGGTCGCCAGTTCCGCCGGCTCGGGATGGCGGCGGACCGCCAGGCGCCAAATGGTGACGAGCTCATCGTCGGCGTTGGCGGACGATTTGATCGCCCGCTCCGCCAGCTTGCGGTAGGCTTCCATGAACTGGGTATCGTTCAACATCACCAGGCCTTGCAGCGGCGTATTGGA
>JASHRR010001222.1 GCA_030037185.1 Xanthobacteraceae bacterium
CGCAGGCGCGGTCCGCGATCACGCTCGGTCGCATCTGCCAGATGTTTCGGCAGGCGGCTCACCTATGCGGACATCATGTACACCGCAGTTATCGCTTTTATCATGATTCCTGTCAGTTTTCCCGTCGCGCCCATAAAATGCGGCCCGAAACCATCTCCTCATCGCGCGGGCGTTCGCCATTGAATAGGGTCTTTAAGGACTGGAACTTTTCCACATGCTGCGTGTTTATGCCAGCGGCCAGCGCCATCCATGGTTCCTCTCAGTTTCCTATTATTGGTCAAAAAAGGCGGTAGCCGTCCCGGCGGAGCGTCTTGATGGCGTCGCGGATCGGGCGATTTGCCCCCGCGGCGCTGGCGGCGGCGCTTGCAGGCTGCGCATTCGGCCCGGATTTCGTTCCACCGGCTCCACAGTTACCCGCAGGCTCCTACACCGGGGAGCCCGCCGATCCGTGGCTACAGCAGCCGCCCGATCCGAACTGGTGGGCGGTGTTTCACGATCCGATCCTCACCGAACTCGAGCGCCGCGTTACTGCTGAAAATCTGGATGTGCAGACAGCAACAATCCGCCTGGCAGAAAGCCGCTTTCAGCGGGGCGTTGCTGCCGCTGCCGCATTTCCCTCCGTGAACGGCGACGCGAAATACCAGCGCGAACTCTACAGCGTAAACGGTCCCCTCAGCCTTGTTAAGAAGCTCCTCCCCCCCTCGGCGGGCCCGGTTCCGCTGGTTCCAATACCGATCAACGAATACTACCTCGGCTTCGACGCCTCCTGGGAGCTCGACCTCTGGGGCCGCGTCCGCCGGCAGGTCGAATCGGCGGATGCGCAGGTCAGTCAGGCCGCGGAGCAGCGCCGCGACGCCCTCGTCTCGAGTCTAGCGGAAATGGCCCGCGATTACATTCAGCTGCGCGGCGTCCAGATGCAGATCGGCATCGCTGTCGAAAATTTGAAGGTCGCCGAGGATATCCTGGCACGCGCGCAAGAGCGTGCCGTCAAGGGAGTAGGTACGGGCCTGGACGTGGAGAACGCAGCGGCGCAGATCGAAAATATTGGCGCGCAGATTCCGACACTGCAACAGCAGGAATCGGAGTACAGCAACGCCGTGAGCTTGCTGCTGGATCAGCCGCCCGGAGCGCTGCACCCTGCGCTGGGCCGCCCAAAATTGGTGCCGCTGGCGCCGCCGCGGGTGCCGCTCGGCATCCCCTCCGAGCTCGCTCGTCGACGACCGGACATTCGTGCAGCGGAGGCGCAGCTGCACGCAGCCACTGCTGATGTCGGCGTCGCCGTTGCCTCGTTTTATCCGACTGTTCAACTCAACGGGACCGTCGGCCTTGATTCGATCGACTTCGCGAAACTCTTCCAGGCCAACTCGCTGCAATACATGGCGGGACCGAGCGTCACGGTGCCAATTTTTGCCGCTGGTCGCCTCAAGAATACGCTCAAACTGCGCGAGGCGCAGCAAGTAGAAGCTGCGATCGGGTATCAGAAAACCGTGATGCGGGCTTGGCATGAGGTGGTCAACGCACTCGTAGCCTATCGGCTCGAACAGCAGCGTCGGATGCGCCTGAAACTCGAGATCGTGCATTCGCGCCAGACGCTCATCCTTGCTCGCGAGCGCTACAGCGACGGTGTCGGTGACTTTCTCACGGTGCTCGATGCCGAGCGCACCCTGCTGCAGGCGGAGCAGCAACACGTGACGAGCACCACCAACGTGTCCCTGAACCTCGTGCAGCTCTTCAAGGCACTCGGCGGCGGCTGGGAGCCGATATTCCCGACTTCGCCAGATGGCGACAGCGGCGGGACACCTTGATGATCTTGCTCTCAGCCCGGCCATGCTGCCGACTGAAAAATTCACATAGCCCCAGTGGGCTGCGTCGCAAAATGCGACGCCAAAGCAAGAGACATTTTGGGGGAGCATCCTAAAACGATGATCTTTCGGCGATGGCGCAATCCAATCAAGATTACGCGCTGCTCGGCGAATTGGCGATTGGCTGGCGACGCGCAGCGCGAATCCCGACGAGTATGTCAATACATCACACGATGATACGTCGAGCATCATGAATATTGGCCGCGAGTTAGGAAAGCGGCATAGCGCAGCGTCGTCTCGTCACTCAACAGGCTGGTCCCGGACCTGACGTTTGCGATCGCCACTCCGGTTCTGTAGACTGGAGAAAATGCGTTCGATTGGACATATTCTCGTAGTGGCGCTCGCCTTCGTCGTGTGCCGCAGCGCTGTTGTCGATGCACCTCCCGAGTCGGCGGGCTTGCGTTGTCCTTCGTGCCCGCTCAACGGACGCTGTGATCACGCACTCGATGCAAACGCGTTCGGCGACTGCGCAGAGCGGCCCGCCTCGCAACTTACCTTTGATTCCCGCGAAAATGCTGCCGCGAAGTCAAGTGCCCTCCTGCCGGGACGTCAAACCGCTGATGCGTATCGCAGCATGGTTTTAAAACACCAATAGAGTGCACCGGACCGCAATGACCAAAGCAATCCGAATCCACGCCAACGGCGGTCCCAATGTCATGTGCTTCGAGGACATCGCGCTGCCACCGCCCGGGCCAGGCGAGATCCGCATCCGTCATACTGCTATCGGGGTCAACTTCTCGGATGTCAATGTCCGTCGCGGAGGCTTCTACCTCACGACGCCGCCGAGTTTTCCGATCATCCTGGGCAATGAGGCCGCTGGTGTCGTCGCCACCGTCGGTGCCGGCGTGGCGGACATTGAAGTCGGCGAGCGCGTAGCCTATGCCGGCGTCGGCGGACCATTCTACGAATCGACCGGCGCCTATGCTGAGGAACGCAACGTTCCGGCAGCGTGTTTAATCAAGCTCCCGCGCGAGGTCTCTGACCGGCAAGCGGCCGCCTTGTTGGTCAAAGGCGTGACGGCATCGACCATTGTCAACCAGATCTTTCGGCCGCGCCCCCGTCAAACGATCCTCATTCACGCCGCGGCGAGCGGCGTTGCTCTCGTCCTGTGCCAGTGGTGCAAGCATGCCGGCGCCACGGTGATCGGCACCGTCGGTTCGCCCGAAAAGGCGCGCGTCGCTGCCGCGCACGGCTGCGATCATGCCATTCTCTATCGCGACACCGATTTCGTGCCGAAAGTGAAAGAACTCGCTCCCGCCGGCGTCGATGCGGTTTTCGACGGCGTCGGCAAGGACACGTTCCTGCGGTCGCTCGATTGTGTGCGGCCGTTCGGCATGCTCGTCAACTACGGCAACGCTTCGGGCCATGTGCCGCCGCTGGACCTTCTCCTGCTTGCCAAGAAAGGGTCGTTGTCGGTTGCGCGGCCCGGATTTCATCACTTGTTCAGCACTGGCTGCACGCTTCAATCCGCGGCCGACGAACTGTTCAAGCTCGTCGCTCGGCGCGTCCTCAACGAGGAAATCAGTTGCACCTACCCGCTGCGTGCTGCGGCGATGGCGCATCGCGACATTGAAAGTCGCAGCACTATCGGCTCGGTGCTGCTGTTGCCGTAATCGGACACTCTCACGACGCCTGTTGCGACCAGCCAAAGGACCAGGTCATCCCATCGCGATCCCGATGCCGGGAAACCTCCTGCCGCGGCACGTTGGGGACGCGAGTTCCGGTGCTCATCGGGCTTGATATCGGGGTGCAGAACCTTGGCGGTGCTCTCTACCGGAAAGTCCGGCATCACGAGGCAATGTTCAATCAAGCCACAGCAGGCAGCTTTTGTGGAGTTACGAGGTGCCGCAAGCGGCACTATCTGAGGCACACCAGCTGCGGCGCGAACGCCGTAGGCAGGAAGCCCGTGACCTCGCGTTGCAGCAAAATCAGATTGCGGCGTTTCAGCCATTCGTCACGTTTGCGGCCACCTATCCGGCACCGACTTCCGTTGTTGTTGAGGCAACTCGGCCACTGCTGCTTCCGCCTCGTCCAGGAATCGTTCCTCATGTTTTTTGTAGTAGCGCCAAAGAAGGATGGCAAAAACTATCGCCGCAATCAGCACGCTCCATCCAGCCGGTCCAGCGATTCGACGAATACCTTCTCCAACTACGTATCCGCCGACTCCGAACACAGTCGCCCAGACAATTCCCCCAGCTGCATTGAACACGAAAAACCGCAAGGGGGACAATCCGTTTGCACCGGCCAGCAGTGCCGCTAACGCGCGCAGCAATGCGACAAAACGTCCAAAGAAGACAATCTTTCCGCCGTGTCGGGCAAACAGGTACTGTCCGAGCTTCCGCTTCCGTTCGTCGAGTCCGACCACATATCCCCATCGCGACAACAACGACGTACCAAACTCCCTGCCCACCCAGAAGCCGATATTGTCGCCCACGATCGCTCCGCCGGCAGCCGCGGCAATCACGTAGTGTATGTCCAAAGAATGCCTGTTGCCGGAAAAGGCTGCAGCACTGACCAGGATAGTTTCTCCCGGCAGTGGAATACCCGCGCTCTCCAGCATCACAACAATGAAAATTGCCACATAGCCGTAGTTTGCCAGAACGTGCTGCACCCAGCTGCCATCGAAAATGTCCACCTTGCTGCCCTCTCGCTCTTTCACTTGCCAGCGGTTTGCCGGCCGGTTTTGGTGCGGCCCTTTCCGCTTCGGCGATGCGGAGATGGCCGGTAATCGTTAATAGATCGCTCGTGATCCCAACATAGTCGCACAAGCAACGCGACACGAAGGCGCGCAGTGGAAATTACTGCCCGTTTCCAATGTGTCCAACACATGCCGATGAGCATCGGAGAGCTTCGTTCGATCCTCGCAGTCTACTGAAAAGCTCCGCAGGAACGAGCGAAGTTGTGTCTGCCACAAAGTCGGGTTGATTGCGGTGAGGCCCGGTGGCCGGACGCGTTTCCTGCATTCATCCGATTCGCCGGCTGATGGCTACAGTCATCGACAATCTCGACCGAGTTCCCGCCCCTTGGCAAGGTGGATAACCGTCGGCTGCGGCTGCGCCGGGCCGAAACGGCCGTCGGTCGAGGATGTCGTCGTGTGCCTGCGCTTAGTTCCGCTGCGGATCCCGAGCTTTGGGATCGCCGTAACCGGCCGGTGATAAAAACAGAACGGTCCTTCGCATTCCACCCCACGGTGGCGGCGTTGAACCATCGACTGCGGCCACGTGGTCACGACCGATGTTTAACCGGCAGGCGTGATCAGCGTGGCAGCCCGCGGATGTGGCTACCTCAAGTGCGGCGCGAATGCCTCAGCCCACCCTCTCGCGCGCTGCGGCCGCCCTGAGTTGTCCTTGTTGGCGCCTCCTCGTTACGCGCAAACTTAACCCTTCCTTTATCTGGGCCGGCTCAATGAAAGGCTGGGCCGCCTCAAATATGGGACCGATTTCGTAGCGCGTGCGCAACCTCGATCCACCGGAGGGGTCGAGCGCAACGAGGCAAGGATGCGGCAAGGCTGCCTAACAAGCGCCCGGCAGCGGTGCCAGCCTCTAGCGTTCGAGATGCGGGTGCGCTTGGGCAGTTTTGCCGACGTCTATTGCGTCGAGCCGGACGCGCTACGGGCCATTGTCGGCAGCAAGAGCGATGCGGCTGTGCAGGCGGCAGCCGAAGAAGCGCACGACGAGGACATAGCGGCGGCTTTGCGCCGTATCGTCGATGGGATTTAGGTGCGAGCAGCCGGGCCGGGACTATGTCGTCTATGCCTTCGACCGTCATGCCTGGGCGACCCATTGGACGCGGTGGAAATCTACGTCTCCGACAACATGTTTCGGGGGTGTGGGATTTCGTTTTGGGACGCACCAGCGGCACCGCAAGACCCCCATGATTATTTTCAGGTGCTGGTGGC
>JASHRR010001223.1 GCA_030037185.1 Xanthobacteraceae bacterium
TCGATCTGCTCTCGCCGCGCGATATCGTTGAAATGCTCAAGGAGACCTTGCCGCGCAAACCCGAAGGCAAGGAGGCGCTGGTGCGCCGGATCAACGAACGTCACCAGCGGCGGCTCGGCGCCATCCAATCCCGTTTCCGCACCGCGGCAAAATCACAGCCGCCATAGCCAACAGCGAGTGTGACTCTGTCAAATTAACCAGCCGACCGAGACCGTGCTCGGCGTGCAAACCCGTTACGACGATATCAACATTGGATTGAGCAATACGTACCAGCGCCAGTTCCTGTCGAACACCCTCCTCGACCACGTCAACGAGGGCAATGCCGGGATCTATGCCCAGAACACCATGCATTGGACCGATTGGTTCAAAACGACCACGGGCTGGCGCGGCGACGCCTTCGCGGCTTCGATCAATTCGATGTTGCAGCCAGCGAATTCGGGCAAGGACGAGATGGTAATAGGCAGTCCGAAATCTACCGCTACGCTGGGTCCGTTCTACAAAACCGAACTGTTTGCCGGCGCCGGCATGGGCTATCACAGCAATGACGCGCGCTCCTCGGTGATCACCGAAGTCCCGGGCGCGCCGGGGCTGCCGGAGGGTGCGTCGCCATTGCTGGTCCGCTCACGCGGCGGCGAGGTCGGCATTCGTACCAAGATAGTGCCGGATCTCGACAGCTCCGTCACCGCTTTCTACATCCACCAGGATTCGGAACTGTTCTTCGATGGCGACACCGGCACCACCACGGCGGGACAACCCAGCCAGCGCACCGGTCTCGAATTCACCAACGACTACCGTCCGACCTCATGGTTTCACATCGACGCCGATCTCGCGTTGTCGCGCGCCCGGTTTCTCGGATTCGATTATGCGCAGAACGCGCTCTATCAATCGCTTCTCTCGACGGCATCCGGTACCCCGACGGCCGCGACACCTGGTCTCGCGCAGGCGCTGATCGGCAACGCCCCGGGCAATTTCGTCTACAACGCGCCCTGGATGGTGGCGTCCGCAGGAATCACGCTGGGCGAAAAGACCGGCTGGTTCAGTTCAGTGCGTTGGCGCTACTTCAGCTCACGGCCGCTCACCGAGGATGGCACGTTCCAGTCGCCACCGTTCAACGAAATCAATGGCACCGTCGGCTACCGATTCGAGAACGGCTGGCGCATCCAGCTCGACGCGCTCAACCTGCTGAACTCGACGGCCGACCAGGCGACCTACGCCTACGGCGCGCTGCTCACCAGCGATTACCTGTTCAACCTGTGTTTTCCGGCTCCAAAGCCGCCGGCTACGGCTGCCGTCTGCCAGAACGGCGTGATGGACTATGTGTATCATCCGCTCGAGCCGCTTGCCTTTCGACTGACGCTCGCCGGACCGATCGACACGATTGACGTGCCCTCTATGGCGACTGAACTCTGGCACGCCATTCCGGAGTACCGACCGCCGTCTGCGAATTACAATTGGACTGGCTTCTATGTCGGCGCACATGTCGACGGCGGCCAGTCCAGGACCAGGAGCAGCGCCATCAACACTGTGACCGGCGCCGCGGTCGATCCCGGGGATGTCAATCCAACGGACTGGCATGGCGGCATGCAATTCGGCTACGAGTATATGACGCCGACCCGCGTGGTGCTCGGCATAGAGGGAGACGTATCCTCCGGCGGCAGAAAGACGACCACCATCACCGAAGCCTCCGGTATCAGCTCCATAGAAAGCAACGTCTTCGACAGCGAAACTGCGCGCGTGCGCCTGGGCTACGCTCTCGAAAATGTCGTGTTTTACGGAACCGGCGGGCTTGCCTGGTCGAGCAATCAATACATCCGAACCCAGCTGGTCGGCACGCTGAACCTCGCGACCGCCGGCACCGACGAGGCGGTCAACAAGTACCTCAGCGGGTGGACCGCGGGCGGCGGAATAGCCTACGCGTTCGCCCAAAATTGGAACGCGTTCGCCGAGTATCGCTACATCGATTATGGGTCTGCCAACGTCACGCTGCCGTTCTCGCAGATTTCGGAGACGTCGAAGACCAGCGTAAGCGAGATCAATTTCGGCGTGAATTACAAGTTCAATTGGGGGGTGCCGGCCGGTGGAGATTACACTTTGACGGCCAATATGAGACGGCCGGCACCGACGCTGGTCCATCAGGCACGCCCCGCTTCTGGCACCTACAATTGGACCGGTGTCTATGCCGGCATTGATGGCGGCTATGGTTGGGAAACGTCGAGCGGCACCCTCTCGACCGCGGGAGGAGTTCCGCTGGCACCCTATGGCTACGGCGCCGCCGGCTCCTTTGCGGGCGCCTTCGTAGGCGGAAACTATCAGTTTAGCCAGTTCGTCATCGGCGCAGAAGCCGATCGGCAGTGGTCCAACCTGATCGGCAATAGTCAAGCAGGTTCAGCGTTGGGGACGGCTGGCGCGCTCCCGGCAGGTCCCTTTACGATTGATACCAAGGTCAAAGACTACGGGTCGGTCCGCGGACCGGCTCGGCATCGCGTTCGATCGCTTCCTGCTGTTCGGCACCGCCGGCTGGGCGTGGGGCACGCCGTCGACCGCCTACGCCGTGACCGGAGCTTCTGCCTTCTTCGCCAACGGCGCGACCGCATACGGCTGGACCGCCGGCGCCGGGATCGACTACGCAATCACCGACAGCCTGTTCGGCCGCGTTGAATACCGCCACACCAGTCTTACCGCGCCAAGCTTCGTCGACGCTCCCAGTAATTCCAGCGACACCGCGAACAAAGCACCGATCAACGACTTCCGCGTCGGCTTCGCCTGCAAGTTCGACGGTATCCCGATCGTGGACAAATTTTGATGATTGCCCAATTTCCCCACGCGGCTTTGGTGTCACCGCTCGGGCTTGGTGCCAGTGAGCACCTCCCATGTTGTGAAATTGTGTTCACCGTCTCTTCCAAGTTTCTCCCGCCCATATGCTTCCGATCATAGGCGAGCGTCAGCAAGATGCTTCGATTCCGTCTCGGCCTTCTCCGGCACGCCCGCGATCCTCACCTTGAAATCGGAGGGCTTGGTCGCAATGCTTTGCTCCAGTGCCTGCGACCCCTCTTGAAACTCGTCATTCTCGCGAGAAAGTTGATTGAAGTTTGGCCGGGAATGAGCCGCTGAGAATGGTCGCTTGGCGACTTGAACCGGCAGTCGATCATTGAATCTGCTGCGGTGATTGGCCAGTCCCGAAGCGATTCCTGCCGCCGGCGCCAGACATAGCGATGCCGTGGAAACGACCACCGCGTTCGGAACGAATATCATCAGGGTTTCTCCGGCATTTGACTGCGCAGAAATCATCACACAGTTCCTGCCACCGCTTTTCGTGTCCAGACGCCACCGGGCACGCACGGGCAATGTCGTCAGTGACCGATGCGACTCTCCCTAAACCCGACAGAGCTACGTTGGTACTTTTCCCAGGGAGCCGATCACCTAAGTACGGATGACGAACCAGTCCGTCCCATGGCGCTTGCAGGCGCCCACGTTCGGCCCGCTCGGCGTTCTCGACACTCCCTTTCCTTGTAGCAGAGGACTGCGTCGGGGTGAGCTATCGCCCTGGACGGGATATTGCCTTATGTCAGAGAACCACATGCACGCATCGCATCCCGATATCGTCAAGCGGCTAAAACGCGCGGAGGGACATATACGTCGCGTCATCGCCATGTTCGACGAGGCGCGAAGCTGTCTTGATTTGGCGCAGCAGCTCTATGCGGTCGAGAAGGCGATCGGTGAGGCGCGGCGACGGCTTATTCACGATCACGTCGACCATTGCCTCGATGCTGCGGCGAACGGTAAGGAGCGCGCCTCGTCGGTGGTTCTTAGCGAATTCAAGGCGATTTCCCGCTATCTGTGAGCATTCCTGAGCCCAGTCCGTTCGACAATCAAGTCGCCGCACTAGGGCCGATGCTGTCGAACGTCAGATCGCTTTTTTCGGAAAAATCGCGTTTGGACGGGTCGCGATCGCTCACCACGGTTCCAGAGACATTGCGGCGGGATGGGCGATGGCGGGCTTGGTATGCCGCGCTGACGCCGTCATTTCATTGAGCCGGGCGGAAGGCAAACGCAGGCTTCAACCGCGGACCCTGCCAGGGGTCGAAAGGGCATCCGATACGGGTGGCGAAGCGGGGCATTGAGAAGGGGCCGTTTTTCCGCCGCGTGCTGACCTGGTGCTGACCACCACGGGTCAGCGCCCAGCCTGCGAAGCTAATAGATTGAAAAGATTGGCGATATCAGATGGATTTGACCACGGATTTGCGGATCGCTCGGCCGGTAATCCGCAGTCGCACCCGACTGTCCGAGCTTGGCGGGGACTGCTAGCGTCGGAGATTGACCGCCAGACGCCTGCGCTTCTGATCGTCAAGGCTGAATACCGCGACTGCGGCCTCGACCGCGGCAGGTTCGCTCACTGCCTCGACGAAACCGAGCAACTGCATCTTCTTGCCGCCGATCAGATGGGCGGACCAGCTCTTCAGATTGGGATTTCTCGGCGGCTCCGGCCTCGGCTCGCCGACGTGCTGCTCAATGATCCGCTCGCCGTGGCGCATGGCGATATTGCGTTTTGGGTATTTGAAGACGGCCGCCTTGTACGCCGGGGCAGCCAGATCGAGGTGCTCGAGCCGGGCGAGCACTTTGGTGTCCTTACCGTCCTCCATGACGATCTTGTATTCGAAGGATTCGTGTTCCATGGCCGCATTGTGTCAGGCGTCTGGACGCGGCGGAAGGGGCGGATGGGATCGCTGGGACGCGTCCCGCATCAGCGTGTCGCGGGCAGCTGCTGCGCCGGAAGGAGATCAAATGGAGCCCAGCGGGTCCACCTCGCAGCCTTCGTCTACCCACCCGGCTGCGCCTACCGTCGCTGGATAATCGGGGCGGTGCTGCCCGCCGCTGTTCCTCGCGCCACCTTATTATTACCGTGGCTGGGAGGCTCAAGGCCTGCCGCCACCTCAGCCGGGCTTTCAATGGGTGCGCTATGGACCCGACCTGCTTCTGGTTAACGTGACCACTGGCCAAGTTGTGGACGCTGTCTACGGCGCTTTCTATTAGGCATACACGACACGCCGCCCGCCTGCCGAGGAGGCATTGCCCGCAAACGTACTACCGGCCCTTCCGGCGGACGCTAGCGACGCAATACAAGTCGACCGCAAGAGACGAACCAATGCGAGCCACAACAAAACTGGGCCGCAGGCCCTTACCGAAGATCCCGGGAAAACGGGAAAAGCCTTTGACCTTAGGCCGGCACGAAAGATCGAACGCAAAATAGAGCGCAACACAACGCGACCAGCGCGCCGCACCGGCCCCTTGGCCCTTACCGGAAACTTGTGGAGTCCGGTAAGGCCGTTCCGGCCAACCACCGGGCAGCAAATGACGTGGTTGCCAGACCGCCGTCCTGGGCCGGCAGCCCGGCTCAATCAGACTTGATTTAGTCCCGGCGTGCTCGACGGGCGCGAATGCGGCCTGGCGCGACGGGTCTGCTTGAGACGGGGCATCTTGCGGGCAGCCATATCGGTCTCCGTCAATTGCGTGCCGGCGGGAAATAACGTCCGGCAACAGCTATGTTGATTCTCCTGAGCGGCCATTCAGCCGCGTGCGAAAAATACGCCCATCGGCGCTCGTAAGCTACATCGTTTGCTGGATAATTAAACGAGGCGGGGAATGACGATGTCGCTTGATGAAGCCGTTGCGACCTTCAAACGCGAGTTACCGAACTGGTGGTGGTCAATCACCGAATGCTGGGTTTCGATCCATGGCGAGTGCGCCCCAGATTGGACGCCGGGCTACAGCGAGCATCCCGATCGCGGTATCAAACCGGTCGAGCTTGAAATCGACAAGCCATCAGGACCACGTGGCAAAGGCGGTGAGCCAGATCCAACGCCAGCCGAATTCCTCATCATGCTGCTGGAGGAAGCCAAGAAGGCACGCGCAGCGCATAGATGATCCGAAACAATTCGCCCTCGTAACCCGCAGCGCGGTACGCCGCGAGCGCCTCGCCCGACAGCTTGGCCTCGACATGCCGCTCGGCAGCAGACGCCAGCTTCTCGACGAGCTCGGTCAAGCCGCAGCCATCGTGCCAGGCCAGGCGGTCGAGCTGGTCCTCACGGAAGCGCCGAGGGCGAGCGTGATTTGCCCGGCACCGTTACGGTCGATCGTTAAGCCGGCGACGTTCGTCTCGACGCATCTGGCCTTTTGCCGCGCCGATATCTGCGCATCCGCAGCGCAGCGGTCGCATCTTTTGGTCGGAGAAGCGTTACGGTCGCCATGCCTGCGATACAGCGCCGCCGTAACGCCCTCGCGATCCTAATTTTTAAATTTCGAACGTGATCCGTTTGGGTCTTGCTGGCGAGCTGCTCAGCGCTGACAAGGCCGCCTGCCACAATCACGGGGGGTATCGATGGATGAGGTACGGAGGATTAGGTTTCTGGTGTCACCGGCGCTGTTCATTGCGTCGCTTTTCATAGGTGCCTGGCTTGACCCAAAATTACACAACGACATTGTGGAGACTCTTCGGCAAAAGGAATTATCAAAATTATTGGTCGAATTCGCCGCCGGTGGCAGCGTAGTGTTCTTCGCAGGTGGATACGTCTTCGGTACGATCAGCCACTCTGTCTTACGACTGATTTTTTTGGTTAAGGGGTGGTTTTGGGGAGGATCGCGATTTCACGAAGTCGCGCTCGATGAAGGTTCGTTTCGGCGAGTGTTGGAACGACTGCACGCCCCAGAACAAGAACCGGACCCATCACAAGAGTTATACGCTGGCGCGGCATTCGATTTCGATATCCTACAGAAGCACCACGAGGGCGTTCATGAATGGCTTTTCCGGCGATGGAACGGTTTCAATATCGCGGTGAATTCGATCTCGGCGATGCTCTTGTCACTTGCGGCCGCCCCTTTCGTCGGCATCCCATTGGTGCGCCCGTGGTACCTATCAGTGGCCGTCTTCGTAGCTATTCTTGGGTTCGTGGCGTCTTGCGCGTGGCGAGACACGATGCGCATGGTGAGGTTTATGGCGAACCTCGAACCGAACAAGAGCGAAAAAGACGCTTGGCCTGAAAAAGCGCGGAAGAAAGAGTTTGTTATCACTTTGCGGCGTTAGAAATCACTGGAGCCCGCCAGGCGCTCTAGGCGGGCCTGTCCACCCCCAATTCCGGGATCACCCCCGCGAGGCGTTTGGTGCGCCAGCGTGCCCCTCCCCGGCGCGATACGCCATGAGCGCCTCGCCCGAGAGTTTCGCCTCCACACGCTTCTCGGCCGCGGTCGCCAGTCGCTCGACCAGTTCGCTCAGGCACATGATGGTGCACGGCGAGACGGTCGAGCGCGTCCCCGCGCATCAAGGCGAGGTATTGTATAGCGTGGTGTGCGCCAGGTCGTCGCCTGGCTCAAGGTGGGCCGGCGATAGAGCCGCTGCCGTTCAGCACCGCTCAGAGACATAACACCCGTTTCCTCTGTTGCGCCCGATCGTGCCGAGCCAATAAGTTGCTTGGCACCGTTACCGCG
>JASHRR010001224.1 GCA_030037185.1 Xanthobacteraceae bacterium
GCTCGTTCGCTACAGGGTTCCTGGAGGAGCAGTTCGCCATATCTACTCAGAAGCAAGCAATGCGGAAGTATTGGCGGGCATCGGCTGAGGATGCGAGCTTGCGCGTGCTGCTTGCTCGCTCGGGCCTTATTGCGATGCTCGCCATCGGCAGCTCGAAAGTCGCTCTCAGCCAAACAAAGCCGAGTGGCGAGGCGCGCCCCGCGGTGGGTGGGGTCGTTTCTTTGCCGGATGCCGCCTTGATTTATCCGGCACAGGGCGCACTCGGTGTCTGCGGCGAGAATTGCTCAAATTGGCTGGCGGCCGAGGGCACCGTCCACTGGGATGGCCATACCCGCTTCACCGCGGGGCTCGACCGGTTTGCGGATCGCAAGCGTCCAATTTTCCTCAACGTGCGTGGAGAAAGCGACCTCAACGTGGCGATGAGAATCGGGAGATTACTCCGCAAGCGCGGATACGACGTGGGCGTAGGACAGACGATGGCGGATCAATGCCGGGGTTTAAATGAGTCGGATTGCGTGGCTGTGAAGCGCTCGGGTGTCTCGTTGCCCGCGTCGCTGTCATCTATCGGCACCTGCGATCTCGCCTGCGTTCTCATCCTGGCTGGCGGCGTGCGGCGCACCTTGCCGCAGGACACCAAAATCCTCATCCAGAGCACTAAGATCGCGAGCCGACTTGGGCTCAATATCTCCGATGAACAGCGCGACGGGCTGCACGCGCACTTCCGCGACCAGATCAAACTCTACTTTGCGCAAATGGGGGTCGACCCAGCGCTCGCTGACGTGATCGAAGCGAACTATGGGATTGCACGCAACACGCAGCTGTCACGCGCAGACGTGGTTCGACTTCGGATTGTGACAGGGCCATAGAGCAGGGGGGGGCTAAGCGCGCTGATTCGCGTTGATCGGAAAGCTCCGCGCTGGATACTCCGGCCAGCACGCTCCAGTGTTTTTGGCTGGAGAGGAGACGCCACCGCGCTTTGCGCCGCGAAAAAGGCTGCAATAGACAGTTCTCTCCCCACACGGTGTCGCGCTGCATCAGGCGGCATATGCCGAGCTGCGCAAAGCATACCCCGATTTGCCGTCGCAGCTTGTAATTTCGGCACGCATGAAGGCAACGCAGGCACTGCGTTCGGGCCTTCGCCTTACGCAAGAAGGCCAAGAGAATCTTCGCTCCGCATTGGCGAGGCATGGTGCGATACGACGCCCGCAGCTTCCGGGTCGAAAAGGATTAAGGGGTCGTTGGGCTCCGCGAAAGTCTGTGAGCGACCCGGCTTGGCAAGCGGCGGCGCGGTCTGAAGCGATACCGTCGTCCGACGTCGCGATCATCATCATGATCGACCGTGAATGCCGGGGCCAGGAGACACCGAGCTATTCTTCGTGCCATGTTGAATCGCCACGCTCAAAAAGCGATCGTGCCGCACCGAGCTTTTGCGCGCGATCGGCCTCCGGCTTGAGGCTGGCCATATCCACCGATTTGGCATCCGCGGTTGCTACCCCCGAGTCTACGTCGTTCGATTTTCATGGTATGCCCAAACCACGGAGACACCTCGCGCACAATCCGTGCGCTCGCCAACGTCATGTCTGACTTGATTTCAGGATGGCTTGCCCGCCCGCAGGCACTGACGCCGCCTTTAAATTCACAGGGCATCGGCACGTCCCGCTGGCAGCTCGGCAAATCTACGTCGGCACCCTCGACGCTCTGAGAACTATAGTACCTTCCTGACATTTAATCGTTATCTGGCCTTCCGGCCGCACTCCTATACACTCTACAGCGTAGGGAAGTGTTTCGAGGCAACGTACTAGATCATCCAGAAATTGTTGGAATGTTGGTTTCTCGATCATGTCTATCTAGTCCCTGATCTATAGACTCTAAAAATCTGACAGTTTTTATAGACTACAATCACACGGATTGAACCACTTGCCGGTCGGTCAGGCCTAACGTTCTAGGCGGCAAGGGAAGAACGACCACTGTGTGTCCGAGGGCAACCAACCGCTTCACCTCGCCGTCCGGCGAGGATGGGACCGCTTGACAGCGGTCGATGAGGTCGGCCGCCACTTGCTTGAGCGGTGAACCTCCGGATCATCGTCCGGATTGAGTCTGCACGTGCGGTTAAACCGGCGCCGTGATCCCATCTCGCGCCATGGCGATCGAGAGGGCATCTTGTACGGAATTCGTACGGCGCTCGAAGCGCAGGCCATCACCAAGGCAGCAGCGGAATTTCAGCCGGCGAGCCTTTGATGGCCATGAGGCGAGCTTGATCCGAGTCAATGCCCCGGCAGCGCCGATCTCATAACGTGAGCGAGCTTCGCTGAGCACTTAGCCCCGATCGGCCGTTTGCTCTATGACCGTTCACCAATTGGGGCTTTTTCTTTTACTAGTTGACTTGGAGCAACGCGGAGAAGACTAGGCATACCAATCATCCAGCGAGCTTGCTCATTTGACGATCATTCTCAGCCGGCCCAACCGAACGGGGCGGACTCGCCACGGTTGGGCTGTTACTTGATGGAGGGATCAATCGACCATGGCCAGTACAGATTGTCGCCTGCGCGGGGACTTCTCTCTCAAATCGGTTGCTGGGCTTTT
>JASHRR010001225.1 GCA_030037185.1 Xanthobacteraceae bacterium
AAGGCGGGTGTGGACATCCGTCCGCGGATCGCCTTTGCCGATTTGCGGGAATGGATGGTGGAGGCGCGCAAGCTTGGCGAAATCCGCGAGGTCCAGGGTCTGTCATGGCAGAAGGACATCGGCATGGCGGCCGAGGTCATCCTGCACGACGAGAACGCGCCGTGTGTCGTGTTCGAGGAGATTCCCGGAACGCTCGCCGGCAGCAGGGTGCTGGTCAATTTCTTCGGCGGCCTCCGGCAGAAGATGACGCTGGGCTTCCCGCTGCACCTGTCGAAGCTCGAGTTGAGCGAAGCGTTCCGCGAGCACTACATGGCCGACCTCAAGCGTATTGCGCCGCGTTATGTCAACGACGGCCCGATCTTCGAGAATGTCATCACCGGCGACCAAGTCGACGTCACCATCTTCCCGACACCGAAATGGCACGATGCGGACGGCGGGCGTTACATCGGCACCGGCAGTTTCAACGTGACTCGCGATCCAGACGACGGGTGGATTAATTGCGGCACCTATCGAGTGATGATTCACGACGAGAAGACTGTCGGCTTTTACATCTCGCCCGGCAAGCACGGCCGCATTCAGCGAGACAAATACGAGGCGCGGAAAGAACCGATGCCGGTCGCCATTGTGGTCGGCTGCGATCCGATGTCGTTCCTGATCGCGTCGAGTGAGGTCCCGTACGGGGTCTGCGAGTACGAGGTCATCGGCGGCATCCGCGGCGAACCGGTCGATGTCGTACGGGCACCGGTCACCGGTTTGCCGGTACCGGCCAATGCGGAAATCGTGATCGAGGGCTTGGTCGAGCCCGGCAACGTCAAGCCGGAAGGCCCGTTCGGCGAGTGGATGGGCTATTACGGCAGCGACATTCGACACGAGCCCGTGATGGACATCAAGGCGATCTACCACCGCAACAATCCGATTCTTCTCGGCTGCGCGCCGCAGCGCCCGCCCGACGAGATCGCCCGCTATCGCGCGCTCACCCGCTCGGCGATCGTGCGCGAGAATATCCTGCGCGCCGGCGTGCCCGACGTGGTCGCCGCCTGGGCGCACGAGATCGGCACCGCGCGCCTCCTGCTCGGCATCGCAATCAGGCAGCGCTATCCGGGTCACGCCGCACAGGCCGGCCATGTCGCCGCCATGTGCCACTCTGGGGCCTATGCGGGCCGCTACATCATCGTCACCGACGACGACATCGACGTGTCCAACCTCGACGAACTGATCTGGGCGATGCTCACACGCTCTGATCCCGCGACGTCGATCGACATCATCCACAACGCCTGGAGCACGCCCCTTGATCCGCGTATCGAGCCCGAGCGCAAGGCCAAGGGCGACTTCACAAACAGCCGGGCGATCATAGACGCCTGCAAGCCGTGGCACTGGCGCGACAAGTTCCCGAAAGTAAACGCTCCCTCACCGGAGGTGGCACGACTTGCACGGCAGCGATTCGGCTATCTGTTGAGATAGAGCCTACTCGCTCCTGATCCCCTACTCGCGGATGATCCTGCCCCAACGGCCATATTCGTCCCGGAGAATTCTTTTTTATGTTTGTGCGCCAGTGTGCGCGCATGTACTTGAAGCCATTGTTTCAGAACGATTTTTTGGCCGTCTTCACTATCAGCCGCCCTTGCATGTCCGTCCGTGTGCGTGCTAATCCGCCTTGGTAGCGTGGGTCAAAGCGTGGGAGCGGGGATATGGCGCGAACGGTTGGAAAGCTCACCGCGTCGGCGGTCCCGAGACTTGAGAAATCGGCATGTACCCGGATGGCGGCGGGCTGTATCGGCAAATACAAAGACAGGTGCGCGCTCTTGGCTGTTCCGCTTTAAGCAGGACGGCCGCGAGCGCTACGTGGGACTTGGTCCGCTTAATGCCGTATCACTTGCCGAGGCGCGCCAGAAACCACCGAGGCGCGTTCGCAGCGTGTCAACGGTGTTGAACGCTACCAGACAAGCTGCTAAGGCAGCCGGCACGTCATTCAAGACGTGCGCCGAGTCTACGTCGCATGCCATAAGGCACGCTGGACCAGCGAGCGTCACTTCGAACGTTCGAAGCCAACCAGGCGTTTCCTGTCATGGTCGATCGTCGTCAGCTCGCGGCGGTTGCGGCCATCTGCGTCCATCAGCAATGGTGTCTTCCATCATCGTTTCGAGGTTGGTCAGCCTGCGTTTGGTGCCCAGATAGACGATCACCTTGCGATCGGGGACCAGCGCGGGCCGATATTCCGCGTTCTGTGCGGCCGTGAGACGTCGGATCGAGCCGTCGGACACTTTCAGAGCGAACAGATCGTTGAAGAATCGGTCCTCATCGGGCTCGGATGGGAGACGAACAGAATCTCCTGACCGTTGGGCGACCAGTCGATGGAATGCTCGTAATAATTACCCTATGTCACTGGCCGCTTGACAGCTCCGCCACGAAAATATGCAGAAGCGGGTTGTCGTTGAAATGGGTCGTTTCTTCTTCCAGGTCGGGCTTATAAAGATAGCGGCTGATGACGACAGGATCGCCGCTGGCCTCCTCGGTTTCGAGGCATGGCACGCCGGATAAGAATGCCAGGCTCTCGTGGTCGCGAGACCATGCGAATCGTTTGCCGGTGAGCGTACCGGGCTGTTGCCGTTCTGAACCGGCGAGAACAAGTCCCTGCTATCAGTCCCATCGGGGGTCGCGATCATCAGAACCGGTTTTTTCAGCCGCACGTCCTTGGTAAGCGATCAACGCGCCGTCTGGCGACGATTCCGGTGACGAGGAGGGTTCCTTTCTTCTCCGAAGCGGATCGATGTGCCAGCGGCCACGTTCACGACCCAAGTCTGGGAATAAGGTGTGACCCTCGATCGCTGGGCCTGACAGCAATCGAAGGCGCTGCGGACCATACTGCCGCGACCTGTGCTCGATCCCCGATCCGTCACCGCAGGATCGGCGCGCGTTCGCCGGATGCCGTCGTGTCCGCGACTTCGTCAAGCGGGGCACGCAGCCATTGCCGCTCACAATAATGGCGGCGGCTTCCCTTGATCAGCGGTCCCCGTTGCCGAACCAGGAAGTGGCATGGAACGTCCGGAAAACCGCTTAGCGCGGCGGGCACATAGTCTGACGTTCAAAAGAATGTCGCCGCTCGCCAAGCGTTTTGGTCGTGGGGGGCCCACGACAAAGGCCGGCGGCGTCGAAATTGCTTGTGTGACTTATATCATACTATTCACATAGGCGTATGATGCATCTCACCGCCGCGGAAATGAGCGACTTGGCCGCGTTCCTGCAAACCCTGTAGCATCGAATGATCGAGAGACGGGGCGCCCGATACATGCGCGATGCTGAGAGATTTTCCGCGCTAATAGGCGACATCTACGATGCGGCGCTGGACCCGTTGCGGTGGGTCACCGTGCTCGCCCAGATCGCACGGTTTGTCGGTGGCCCGCGGAAGCGCTCCATTCCACGGGCGTTGCCAACAAAGTCGTAACCGTCGCCCACGTGTACGGCATGGACCCTAGATACGAGAGGCTCTATCAGGACAAATACATCAATTTCGACCCCTGACGACCGGCTACAACTTTTCGGAGATCGGAGCTCCGATCGCCTCCAGTGATCTCCTTCGCTACGATGAATTTCTCGAATCGCGTTTGGGAATGGATGCGGCCACAAGGCTTGGCGGACTGCCTCCACGCCACTCACGCCTACATCGGCAAGGTTGACCCCAGGGTACGGCATTTCGTCCATCGCTCCGCGCGCAACAGTAGTGCGGACTCACTGTAACCGACCTGCCGTCAACTTGACCGCCGGCCGCGGCGGGCAAGTGGCAGCGATGCTGTTGAACCGATCGCCGACGTGCTCTTGCGCCGCATATTCTGGTACGCCACCTCTGCGCTCATCCAGTCGGTGGTCATTCCGGTGCACCAAATTCATCGAGCCGAGGGACATCACCAATTCGCCCGGTCGGCTATCACGAACTCAAAGGACCAGTCGTCGAACCGAGATAGCCCAAGGAAGCGGCCGAGAACGGGAAGGAGGCAGCAAGGAGAGTCAGCTTGCCATCGGCGGGAAGTTCGGCAGGCGGGTCTCGGGGGGCCGTCCAGCCGGCGATCTAAGGCCAACACGCTGGCCGGCAGCGCCGGGTGAACAGAAAAGCGGACGGGTTCAAAAAAACAGCGCCGCGGTGGCGGACGCTAAATAATGGGAAGCGTGGGTAGGAGCGTCGGTCGGGCGATCACGGATGCCGCGGATATGAAGCAAAAAGAGGCGAAAACCGCCTATATTAGCTACTCACTCCTGATCCCCTTCTCGCGGATGATCCTGCCCCAACGGGCATATTCGTCCCGGAGATATTGGCTGAAGTGTTTCGGTGAATCGGGCGAAGGCACTGTTCCGGTCTGCGCGAGCTTCGCGCGCACCTCGGGGTCGTTAATCACCGTGACGATGCCGGCGTTGAGCCGCGCAACGATCTCCCTCGGAGTGCGCGCCGGAGCTAGAACCCCGGCCCACTGGTCAGCGACAACGTCCGCAAAGCCCTGCTCCACGAAGGTCGGCACATCGGGAAAGATCTCGGAACGTCGGCTCGACGTCGCAGCGAGCGGCTTGATCCTGCCAGCCGCGATGTAGGGCATCACGGTCGGCCCATCGCCGAACAGGCCATTCAGTTGACCGCTCAGGAGGTCGGCCATGGCGGGCGCGGCGCCCCGATAGGGCACTTCTATGAGCTTGACCCCGGCCGCCGCCTGAAAAAGCTCAACCCCGAGATGCGAGACGGAGCCCACGCCGGTGATCGCGATGGTGATTCTCGCCGGATGCTGCAACGCCAATTTCGCGAGGTCCGTGGCGGAACCGACCGGCAGTGCGGCATTGACTACAAGCATAGTTGAATTGAATGCGACCAAGCCGACAGCAGCGAAATCCTGGATCGGATCGTACGGCGGGTTGGCGCGCAGGTGCGGGTAGACTGCCGCAACGCCCGCGGTCGTGAAATAGAGGGTGTAGCCGTCGGGCTCAGATTTCGCCACATACTCGGCCCCCAGCGCGCCGTTTGCGCCCGTCTTGTTCTCGACGAACACGGCTTGGCCGAGCGGTCCGCGGAGCCGATCGGCAAGCAGCCGCGCCATGAAATCGGTCGTCCCGCCAGCCGCAAATCCGACAACGAGGCGTATCGGTCGGGACGGATAGTCTTGCGCGCGCACGCTAGCAGCCCCCACGACGCCGATTGCGGCGGCAAACGCGAGACTACGAAGCTGCGAAGGCAAGGTCACACACACTCCTGAAGCGTTTCTCGATTCCCCGTCAGAGGACCTGTTGAGAAAAGATAGAAGGGCAAATCTATTCATTGTCCGACCCTGCGACGCTCCGCTGGGCTTCTGGCAGAATAACACCGCACTCAGCCACTGCACACCGGTAGCATTTATCGCTCGATCGCTGGAGCTAAATGACCAACACACAACAGCAAAGATCTTGACGTGCAATCCCGTAGCGATGCCGCTTCCGATCACCTTCGAGCGTCGTATGCGATCCCGCTGACCCAGTGCAGACCTCCTGATCTCATGAGACCTCAGGAGGTCTGCAGTGAAGCAGCAGCGAAATAGCTGGGTGGCCGGTCAAGTGATGCAAGCGCGACGGCCGCACAGCCCGCTGGTCAATGATGCGCGCAATCAGCTTGAACTCGGCCGCCGTCGCAAAAAACAGCTCTGCCGGCACAGCGGGGCGCTTCAACGCTGCGTTCACCACGCAACGGTCTTCACCGACATACCGACCGGGCAGCTTAGAACAACGCGTCGCCCCGACCTGCAACGCCATGTCGACGCTCAAGCGCCCCTTGCCGCTGAGAAGCTGTGGCGCGCAATCGCCAAATGCCCCTGAGGGCACCGCCCACTACCTGCCCCTCGCCGCGGTTTTCGTCCGATCATAGGTTTCTCGCCCACCGGCCGTGCCGCGTGGGAAAGCGTTCGGGACCGCCGGCGGGCGAAAACCTGATCGTTCACCGTTCCGAACTGATGCAACGCACAAATCGGGAAGACTTAAACGCCATAGCTCGCCGTTGGGACGGCCGCTGCATCAGTGCGACGACAACACTAAGGCTGACAGTAGGTAACGCATGGCATAGATTGTGGACCGCCCGGAAGGCACATGCCAGCGGATGACCGTTCCGCCGGCGGCCGCCGCGGTGAGCACCCGTTTAAAGAAACGGGCTTGTTAGGGAGGCTTCCATGTCGATTCGTATCCTGCCCGCCATCCTGGCGGCGGCTGTGTCCATGGCCTTCGGTTTCCCGCCGGCCAACGCCCAACAGCCGCCGAACCCGCAGCCCCCGCAATCGCTGCGTCTCTACGTGCTCGACTGCGGCAGAATCACCCCTGCCAACGTCGACGCGTACGGCTTGAAGCCGAGCGAAATGGCCAACACAAATATGATCACCCCCTGCTTCCTGATCGTTCACCCGCGAGGAAGCCTGATCTGGGATACCGGCGAAATCCCCGACAGCGCCTTCAAGGATGGCGTCTCGCCCCAGAAGCTGAATGCCTTTACGGTCGATCGTCCGCTGCTCCCGCAACTCGCCGCGATCGGCTACACCCCGGCCAACATCACTTATATGGCGCTCTCCCACTACCATGCCGATCACGTCGCCAACGCCAGCCTGTTCGCGCGTTCCACCTGGATCGTGCAGAAGGGCGACCGCGATCCGATCCTCGCCCCGCGGCCGGCCGAACAACCGGCAGTAGGCCGGGTGGCGGACCAGAAATATTTCGAGGGCCTCGCCAACAGCAAAACGATTCTCCTGAACGGCGAGGATTATGATGTGTTTGGCGATGGCACCGTGGTCATCAAGTCCACGCCGGGTCATACGCCCGGACACCAGTCCCTGTTTCTCAAGCTCGCCAACACCGGGAATGTGCTGTTGTCGGGCGATCTCTATCACTATCCGGAAGAGATCACCTACAAGAAAATTCCGTCGTTCGACGCCAACAAGGAGCAGACCGCCAAGAGCCGCGAGATGATTGAAGAATTCGTAAAACAGAACCACGCGCAGCTGTGGATCCAGCACGATTACACCGCCGGGATTAAGCGGAAGATCGCTCCCGAGTTTTACGACTGAGCGCGTCGTGCTCCAATGGGGCCAATCTAATGGACTCACTGTCATTCTCCGCTTTCGCGGGGAATGACAGAAGTTCCGGCTCAACCTGGTCAATGAGCTTTAGCGGACAAACTACACAGGACCCTTTTGCACCCTCAAACCCGGCGGATGGCGCGGCGCCGCCACGTCGATTGTGCTGCATCGGCGGACCAACAGCTCGGCGTAACCGTCGGTATTGACAAGCTTGACGATTGCTCGCACATCGTCCGTCGGGACGAATTTCCGCAGCGCGCCCTTACGATCGACTTTTGCCTGAGACTCATTTCGCGAGACTCATTGCGCGTCTGCGGCCTTTGCCTCCACGAGGCTCGCCTGCTGCACCACACACGGCACAGCCGAGGAGAACCTGGTCGGGCCACGCCGCTGTGGGCCCGTAAGCACAGCGTTGCACAGCCACAACACAGTTGCAAAAGCACATTCTCGGTGTGAAATTCACCGATCGGCTCGAGGTCGTTGCTAAGCTGGATAACCCCTCAGCGGCCTGACCAATCAGGCCGTCGACTGAAAAAGCGGTGATAGCTCCAGGGGAGGACTCCATGTCATTATGGGTAATGCTCATAATTATTTGCGCCTCCGGGTTCGTAGGCGGAATCGTCAATGCCCTCATCAGCGATAATGGCTTCTTGCTGGCTCGATCTCAAGAGGTCGCCCCTGGTCAAACTATAATGCGACCAGGCTTTCTCGGTACCGCATTCATCGGCGCAGTTGCGGCGGGCGTGTCATGGGGCCTTTATGGCCCGTTTGCCGGATACGCATTCGGCTCAGCGCCTACCGATGCGACCTCGACCCAGCCTTTGGGTTTAACACTCGCCTCGCTTGCCGGTGCGGTGCTCGCGGGGATCGCCGGTGCGCGATGGCTGACCAATGAGGTAGACAAGAATCTTTTGCGCGCGGCCGCAGGTGTAGCTGCCGGAAGACAGGCCAGCGCAGGTCAAGCAGTTCATATAGCTATGGCTTCGCCGGCAAGCGCCCTCGAGCTTGCAAAGGCTATGCAATAGGCTGCGCTACCTCGCTTCATCCCGACAGACCGCGAATGCGCTCATGCAGCCCGGGCTCAGTTCAACCGGCGCACCCGCCAGTCAAGTAGTCAAGTAGCGAATCCTAGTGTGCAGCTGGCGGTGGGTGTGGACGCATTCCCAGCAATGGCTCTCTACTGCTTTTTAATGACAACGATGATCAGCGGGATTTTGCCCAATAATCTCGGAACCGTGCCTCAGAAGATTTCATTTTAAAACACTGCAACATTCCGAGCCTTTTTCATTCGCTTCGCCGCTGTCACGCATTGCGTGATCGCAGGCCTGGCCTGAGCTATCAACCGGCCGCAGGCATACACACACAACCTGTTGATCAGGGCGTCCCGGTCGTTGGTCACCGCGGTTTGTTGATCCGCGATCTACGCCCAAACCGCAAGTGCGCCATTCCGGGGCACGCAGCCTGATCGCAGGTCGATATGCGTAGCTGATTGCGGATCACATGTCTTCGGTCACCGGCGCCGAGGAAGGCGCCCGAACATTGATCGACCTCATAAAGAACAGTGCGAGACAACCGAAGTTGCTTGCGAATGCCGAGCGACCGTTCCGGATTTATCTGAGGCAAACGCCTGGCGGGGCCGAAAGAGGCGCGCCCGATTTGCCGGTTGCGTCGACAGAACCTGCCGGAAGCGACGTCGCCAACGGTCGTCACGAAGGACGGTCCCGGAACGAATGTCGTCATCTACGTGTTGGGCTCGTACGCCAATGGAATTCCGACCCGGTCTGCCCTCAACCGACGGCGTCGAAAGGATCCGGCCGGCCCCACTCTCAGACTGCGCTCCGCCCCCAGACAGAATGGGGAAAGTCAATGAAGGACCGATGCCAGAAGCTCCGATAGCGCGAGTGAAAGTTCCGCGACTGCTGCATGACTGGCCCATTCAAATACACGCCCGGCTTCTTGTACATCCTGGCTCTTTTCATAGCCGGGAGACTCGTCTTCGCGGATCCAAGGGCCACCTTGATTCAGTGGGGGGAGTATCACCTCTCTTGGGTTGAAGTCCTCATGGTCGGCGCCGCGATGATGGCGATGGCTGAGCAGTTAAGGGTCTCTACTCCCGGAGTTGACAACACCGTCGAGGCCCTCTTGATGGGTGCAATCGCGGGCGTTCAGGTCTTGCTGTTCGCGCTGGCAGCAGCCGGCGTGAAACCTCTCGCCATCTTCAATAACACTGAGTTTCTCACGCTCACCGTGATCAGTCTGACTCAGGCCATCGTTGCGGTTTTGATCAATGCCAGGACGCTACGTCGGACCATCGGCGTAGGCGGCAGCACCTAGCGTTCAGTTTCTGGTGCAGATTGCCGGAGCTTGGTCCCGGCCCGACCGGTTGTGAATTGCTGCTATTGGAGTGAAGTTGGCCTGCGATCAGCTTGTCGCCGGTCGCCTCAATTGCTTCGCCGCCCTCTCAACGGCCTCCTGCGGCTACGATTCCGCCGATCAACACACACCTGGCGGCCCCTGATCGTGCCGTCGATCCTGGCCTGTGATCGAAGAAGACGACAAGGTGCAGCGATGCCCTGCAATCCGGTTGGACCGGAGTTCGTGACGCCCCGGTTCGGCCGGATCGTTTTGTGCAATCCCGTTTGATCCTGCGATCGCTTACCACCCTATGCGGCCGCCGCCGTCGTCGTGAGGGCCGCTTTGAGAGCATTTTCCTGTTGGGTCGACAGCGACGTCTTGAGCACACGCGGCTTGAATGGTTCGATTTCCGGAAGAACTTTATCTGGTGTCGAACGTCTTATGAGCAGAAACAAGGCGGACGAGCCCTTCGGAATCGTCTTCGCAAGACTCTTGATGAAATCATCGTTGATCCCGTAATCGCTCAGCGAGCCTGATAAAGCGCCAAAACCGGCGCCGGCCAGTCCTCCGACGGCCATTCCAGCAAGCGGATTGAGCAGTAACAATCCGACAATCGCGCCCATCAGCATGCCAGTGCTGGCACCACTTGCGGCGCCGAAGGCTGCGAGGTTCATTGCTTGCTTGACCTGAAGCTTGCCGGCCTCGGTGTGAACCACCACACAGGAATCCTCAAGATCGATGAGATATTCCTTTTGCATATTGCGCAGCTTCGTCAGAACGTCATCCGCCGTCCCAACACCATCAAAATCGAGGACGACAAGGTCACTCATCTTGGTTGACTCCTATTGAGCGATCTCGAAATCCGATACACGGCTATGGGCCTTCGGCACCAGATCGAGTTGCTGAAGCGCGCGGGTCATTTGCTGCTCCCGCCGGGATTGTTAGCCTGATAGAAACGTAGCCTCAACAGATTCGGTTGCGCCGCAAGGAAATAATTTTCCGGTTTCCGGAGTTGTCCGCACCGTGCTTCGACGGCATCCTCAACAAGTTGGGTGACGGAGCGTAGGCTCAGAAGGAGCCAAATGCCGAACCCAGTGCAATGACAACCACCAGCGCGACAAGGGCGCTGACGATCGCCACCATAACGATATCCAGATAGCTCTGGCGGTGGGTTGACCCGCAGATGGCAAGCAGGGTCACGACTGCACCATTGTGCGGTAAACTGTCGAGCGTGCCCGCACCGATCACCGCCAGCCGGTGCATGACCGCGGGATCGATGCCTTGCTCGGCGGCGATGCGCATATAAGCGCCGCCGAGCGCGTCGAGCGCTATCGTCAGTCCGCCCGAGGCCGAACCGGTCAGAGCGGCGAGCACGTTCGTCGATACAGCAAGGGAGACCAGCGGGCCTCCCTCGATCGACATCACCCAATCACGCACCAGGGCGAAGCCCGGCAATGCGGCAACGACCGCGCCGAATCCAACCAGGCTGGCAACGCTGACGGCCGGCAAGACGGACGCATTGGCGCCAGCACCAAGGCTCTCCCGCAGCGCTGGCAGCCGGCCATAGTTGACGGCAATCAGCATCACAATAGCTGCCGCCAGCGCGACCACGACCGCCCACACGCCTCCCACCGCCGACAGCGAGGTCGATCCCCAGCGCTCCTCGGCGAGAAACGAAACGTCGAGTCGCGGAAGTACAAATAGCGACATCGCAAGATTGATGCACACCACCGCCACCAACGGCAGTGCGGCAATCACCATAGGCGGGTCCAGCTCGCTGTGACGCCCATGAGCGAGCTCGGCGAGATCGAACTCGCGGGCCAACGTCGCACGTTCGCGAATGATTTCATTTTGCGTGGCATGCTTGGCGGCATCGCTTGCGTTGCCCGCGCCACGTCCGTAGCCCTCTCCCTTCCGGCGGGCGGCGGCTTGCGCACGTTTCAGCCACCAGAGGCCAATCCCCAGCATGATAGCCGAAGCGATCACCCCGAGGCCTGGCGCAGCGAAAGGCGTGGTGCCGAAAAACGGCATTGGGATGGCGTTTTGGATCGCTGGAGTCCCAGGAAGCGCCGACATCGTGAAGGTGGAGGTACCGAGCGTCAGAGCCGCCGGCATCAGTCGGTGGGGAATATCCGCCGTCCGAAACAATGCCTCAGCCATCGGCACCAGCACGAAAAAGGCGACGAAGAGGCTCACTCCCCCATAGGTGACGAACGCACCTGCGAGCACCACCGCCAGCACCGCGCGGCGTGGTCCAAGCTTATCCATCATGAACTGCGCGATGGCCGAGACGGAGTTGCTGTCCTCCATCAATTTACCGAACACGGCGCCGAGAAGAAAAATTGGGAAGAACTGTGCCACAAATTGTGCTGCGCTTCCCATGAAGGTCTGCGTCAAAGTGGCAAGAAGCGGCTCGCGTGCCACAGCAGCAGCGACAAGCGCCGCGGCGGGCGCCAGCAGGAGCACGCTGCCGCCCCGATAGGAGAGCCAGATCAG
Organism: Xanthobacteraceae bacterium; assembly: GCA_030037185.1. Next base: position 11,919 of record JASHRR010001225.1, read on the forward strand.
GAAAACCAGGGCGACAAGGATGCCAGAGAGTCCCATGGCATCAGACACCCGCTAATAACACGCCGGGATCGAGCCTGCCGCGCCCGATGGCTGTCCCCCTGGCGCCCCCTGAAACACCCATCCGGCGCCGCTTTTTCGTCCCGGACACGAGGTCCACCTCAGCATCGTCCGTCGTGGCTTTCGGCTTATCACGAACCTCGTTCGAACCGGCCGTTTCTTTGGGTACGTTTGGCACGGTTGGCATCGGATCGTCGCCTTCGGGCGCCCCGGGCCACGAGGTTTTGAGGGCCTTCAGAGGGCGCGACGCCCGGTCAACGCGTGATAGAGAAGCAGCACGATAACCGAGCCAATGATTGCGACCAGAAGACTCCAGGCATTAAAGCCGGTCACACCTACCCCGCCTATTGCGTCGAAAATGAAGCCGCCAACGAGAGCCCCGACCATGCCAAGCGCGACGTCAAGCACGATACCTTGGCCCTGTGCGTTGACGATCCTGCTCGCGACGAAGCCTGCGATTAGGCCAAGGATAAGCCACCCTATAATCGACATCGGTGAGCCTCAGAGATCTCTTCGGGCGTCCGGGCGAACGCCTCATGCTGCACGCTAACGCCGGCCGCATCGGCGCGTTCCGCCGCTTGCTTGGTATTGCCTGGCGGACACTCCGTTTGCATCCTTGTCGACTGCGTCGAGAAGCCGACCGACAACGAGGCCTCCGGTGTTTTGCCAGTGTCCGCTGCTGGTCATCCGAGAGCCATCGGTGTGGCGATGAGTTGGCCTGGCGTGCACGCAACCGCGTCGGGGCCAGCGACTGGGTCGGTACCCGGCGATCACTTATTCGATTCTCACGGCCGTTTTGCGATCATCTTGCTCAACGAAGACAATCGCTGGCGAAGTATTTGCACGTTTGCCAAGCGGGTAGAACGGCACCTGCCGATCCGGCCGTTTCGGTATCGACATCAAGGTCGCAATCCTGCCAGCACGCGCAGTCCAGCGCGCCATACAGCGACGCCAACGCATGGCCATGGCAGGCGAGTATTTCGGCAGGATGGCAACCCGCGCTAGAAATGCGCGCGCGCCTACTCACCCGCCACAATTCATGTCACAACCCGAACACGTAGAGCACTGTCGCGTTGCGCATCTCCAACAGTTCCGGAGTATTCACAAGCTTGGCCCTGGACACAGCACTCGGCCCGGAAGTGATCGCGATATATTGCTTGCCGTCGACCTCAAAGGTCATCGGCGGCGCCGTGAAGCCAGTGCCGACATTTGTGTTCCATAATTCGTCGAGCGTGGTGTCGTCGAATGCGGCAACAGTACCGTCAAGCAGCCCGAGAAACACCAGGCCGCCGGCGGTTGCAAGCGTGCCGGAATAGTTTGGGTAACGCAGATGAGCATTCTTCTTGACCTCGCCCGTGACCGGGTCGACGGCGGTCAGGTTGCTCTCGAAGCGCTCGTCGGTAGTGAAAAGGCCGCCATTCCATCCGCGTTGCGCGTTATGCTTTTCACGGTCGATCGCAACTGCGACACAGGCCGTCATCGCCGGAATGTAGATGAGTTTGGTGTTTCGGCTGTAGGACGACGGCCAGTAGTTATTGCCGCCCGCAATCGAGGGGCAGACTTTCTTTAGCTGTTCGTTTGGATTGAAGTTGCCGATGCCCGCATAGGTCTGGATATCTTTCGTCGGATCGTAGTCGAGCGGCCTGCCGGTTTTCTGGTCGATGCCCTTCGTCCAATTGACGTTGTCCATGTAGGGCTTGGCGCCCACTAGCTGACCGTTATGGCGATCCATTGTGTACAGATATCCGTTGCGCGCCGAATGGGTAATAAGCTTGCGCGGCTGACCTGCGACCTCGCCGTCGATTAAAATATGGGTCCCAACCTCGTCGTAGTCCCACATGTCGCCCGGTGTGTATTGGAAGTACCAATTCATGTTGCCAGAGTCGGGGTCCCAGGAAATTGCACTGTTAGTATAGAGATTGTCGCCCGGGCGATAGAACGGGTCGAACATCGGCACCGGATTGCCGGTACCCCAGATCGTCTGGTTGGTGTCCGGGTCGTACGTGCCGGTCACCCACACCGCGCCGCCGCCAGTTTGCCAGGCGTTGTTGGTGCCCTTCCAGGTTTCGCTGCCGGGCTCTCCCGGTGCAGGTATAGTGAACTTGCGCCACAATACCGTGCCGGTTGCGGCGTCGAGGCCTGCGATCCAGTCGCGAACCCCGCTGTCGCCACCGGACGCACCGACGATGATCTTGTCCTTGAGGGCAAGAGGTGCGGCGGTAATGCGGGTTTCTGACTGACCGAACACCACGTTGGTTTCCCACACGACCTTGCCGGTCTCCTTGTCGGTGGCGATGATGCGGGCCGGCCAGTTGGCGGCCGAGATGACCAGACCACCCCACAAGGCGGCGCCACGGTTGGTGCCCTGCTTCTCCTGCTTGGGATCCACGCGCCAGACGATACGGCCGACGTCGCCAGACCTGCCGTCGATCTTATAGAGTACGCCCCAGGAATCGGTGACGTAGAGGAAGCCGTTCTCGACCAAAGGGGTTGCTTCGTTCCATTCGTTGCCGCCCAAACCGCCGAGCGGCACCGCATAGGCGAGTCTGAGACGCTTGACGTTGCCCTTGTTGATGCGGGCGAGCGGCGAGAAACGTTGGCCATCATAAGTGCGATGATTCATCAACCAGTTCTGCGGCTCCTTGTCGGGATTGAGCAGCCGCTCAGGAGTGACGTCGGCGGCCGATGCCGATGATGCCATTGCGAGCACGCCGCTTGCCAACAATGCGATGCGGATCGAATTATTGCACTCTGCCATGAGGTCCTCCCCGTTTGCGAAAGTCTACACCACTCAAGCGCAGAAGTCCGCAGCCACAGGGTGGGGAACTTTTAGGTGCCGGCTCGGGCTGGGCGCGTGCATAGAGTCCACCCCATGCGGATCACACACCGAGGTGAAATTCCTCCCGGCGGCGCGACATCCTAGCGTCGCGGCGGCTGTTCCCTCTGTAGAGCGGACAAATGCTCTATCTAGCCCTATACTCCTGCTGCTGAATCCAGCTTTCGCGCAAAGGAACCGCCATGGAATCCATCATTTCTGATCTTCTGACCCGCTTTGAGAACGGCTCACTCAGTCGCCGAGAATTGGTTCGCGGTCTCGCGATGTTGGCTGCCAGCGCAACCGCGGCCACGGCTCAAGAAAACCTCGATTTCAAGAGTGCGAACATCGATCATGTGAGCATTCAAGTCGCAGATTTGCAGCGCTCCATCGACTTCTATCAAAAAACCTTCGGCTTCTCTGTGGTTAGCGAGAACCAACCGCTCGGGATTGTCCGCCTCGGCACTGACAGGACGCTGGTCTCTCTCAACCGTCAAAGTCCAGCCGGGACTGTGGATCACTTTGCAATCGGGATACCCCGTTTTAGCAAGGAATCCGCTACCCGCTATTTGGCGCAGCACGGCGCGACCTCGCTAGACGACCCCTACGCGGGTCTACACGTCAAGGACCCTGACGGGATTAACGTGCAAATCTTCAATCAGCGGTGAGCCCGATAGCCGGGGCGGGTCAAGTCTGCGGTCCGGATCGCATCGCGGTTGCGCGCGCGTTTCCCAGACGGGCGCTTCGATCAGCGATCCGGTGAAATACCAATCATGCCTCGGCACCGCTTCTCACAGACGATCGGACATGCCCATGTATTGCAAGACTGTCATGGCCTTTGCCGCTTGGGTACTTTTGGCACCCGCCGCGCCGCCGATGGCGCAACCCATCACGGTCGGCGTCACCGGCACGATGAGTGACGCGCCAATCTATATTGCGGCTAAGAAGGGGTACTTTGGCGATGAAGGTCTCGACGTCAACGTCGCGACCTTTCGCTCGGCGGCCGATATGGTGGCGCCGCTCGGCACCGGCCAGATCGAGGCCGGAGCGGGTTCCGCGTCCGCCGCCCTCTATAACGCCGTCGCACGCGGCATTCGCATCAAATCGTCGCTGACAAGGCTTCCTCTCCGCCGGGCTACGGGGCAACCAAGATCCTGGTCCGCAAAGATCACGTCGACCGCGGCCGCTATCGCACCCCGGGCGACCTTAAGGGCATGCGGGTTGCCATGAATGCACCCGGCGTGAGCAATACGGTCACGCTCAATGCACTTCTCAGGTCCGTCGGCCTCAACTATGCAGACGTCGAGACGGTAAATATGCCGCTGCCCTACCACGTTACAGCGCTGCATAACAAAGCCGTCGATGCCGCGGCATCGGTCGAACCGGCGGCGGCCATCGCGGTGCGCAACGGCGATGCTGTGGTGGTCATGTCGGACGATGAAATTCTGCCCGACCACCAGATTGCGGTGCTCATCTATGCTGAAGATTTTGCTCAACGTCGCACGGAGGATGGCAACCGCTTCATGCGCGCCTATCTGCGCGCCATCCGTTTCTACAACGGCGCGCTGCACAATGGCAGCCTCGACGGGCCCAACGCTGAAGAACTGATTGCCATTTTGTCGAGCACCACGCCGATCAAGGATCGCGACATCTACAAGGCAGTGACGCCGACCGGCATAAACCCCGACGGCAGAGTAAACGCTGCGAGCCTGGCGTCCGATCTTGCATTCTATGCCAGCCAAGGCCTGATCGTCGGCAAGGTTGAGCTCGCTGGCTTGATCGACGTAAGCTTTATCGAATCGGCGCTGAAGGCACTCGGACCGTACCGACCCTAGAGGGCAACAATGGTGAGTTCGGTACCGAGCTGCAGTGCATCGTTATCAGATCGCTTGCGCATGCATGGCGACAACCGCCTGCAAATCGGACTGTTCGGCGTCAATTGCTCGTCCGGCCGCTCGGCCACCCTGGTACCTGAACGGTGGTCCGGGAGCTGGCCCGACTGCCTACGGCTAGCCCGGATGGCGGACGACTGCGGCATCGACTTCATGCTGCCGATTGCGCGCTGGAAGGGTTATGGCGGTGCCACGGATTTTCACGGGACAACCCTTGAGACCATAACTTGGGCGTCGGGTCTCCTCGCATCCACCGCGCGCATCACCGTATTCGGCACCGTGCACGCTCCGCTGTTCAATCCGGTTATCGCGGCCAAGGAGCTCGTGACCGCCGACCACATCGGGGCAGGACGCCTCGGCCTCAACCTGGTGGTTGGCTGGAATGAGGGCGAATTTGAGATGTTCGGCGTCGACCAGCGCGACCATGAGGCGCGCTACACGTTCGCGCAGGAATGGCTCGACGTGGTGAAGCGCGCCTGGTCGGACGAGGGCACTTTCGATTTCGATGGCAGTTTCCTGTCGCTGAAGGGTGTGCGCGCCTATCCGAAACCTTATGGCGGAACCCGGCCGATCCTGATGAACGCCGGGTCATCGCCAACCGGCCGAGCATTCGCCCTACGTAACTGCGACGCATTCTTCACCGCGACCGCCAGCTCGCGAACCTCGCTTGATGGCAACGCCACCAAGGTCCAGGAGATCAAGGAGGAAGCGCACCGCTACGGGCGTGAGATCGCGATCTACACCGTCGGCCAGGTGATCTGTCGGCCAACCCGGCGGCAAGCGGAGGATTATTACCGCCATGCCATCATCGACAATGCCGATTGGGATGCCGTGGAAGCGATGATGACGCTGCGCAACATCACGCCGCAAAACTATTCGCCGGAGGACTATGCTGCGCGGCGAAGATACTTCGCCGGCAACGCGATCGGTGGTTATCCGTTCGTCGGCACGCCCGACCGTGTCGCTGAGGAGTTAGCGACGCTGAGCGAAGCCGGCATGCGCGGGATTGCCGTTTCGTTCGTCAATTTTCTTGATGAGGTCCCGTATTTCGCCGCGGAGGTGCTGCCGCGCCTCGCACGACGCGGCGTCCGCACACGCTGTGGCGCGGCGTGATGTGATATGTTGTCAATGCCGCACAGAGACAATGCATCGAGACGTTTCAGTTCTCGTACCCATTCCATCGCTATTGAATCGAGGGTTTGCGTATTCTCTGCCTCGCGCTCTTCTCTAATTATGCCAGCTTGCAGAAATGTCGATAAAATAGGGCTTCTGCCCCGACATCGGTCCCGCTGTTGGGTCGAAGACTTCATAGGTCACGACCGGCCGGGTCTATGGCACCGTGCCTTTGTGCCGCTCAAGCGGTCGCTTCTGTGCGGCCTCCGTCTCCAGTTTCCCACGATCTGGTCGCTCATGATCCCGATCTGGAGGCGCAGGAGCAAAGGGCCCTGGTCGAACTGGCCGCGCCGAGGTCCGCGCTGAGGCCGATCCGAGGCGCAGGCCATGCATGTCGACTCCAGCACCGTAAGTCCCATTCAGGCCGCCGCGAGGGTCGGCATGTGCTGACCTCATAGACTTCGGGGGGCTTGATCTCGCCCCGCGGGAGGGCCCGATGAACCCGCTCCCGGCAGCAGAGTTGGAGGCGAAGCTGGTACCTCGTCGCAGTGATTTTGACCGGTTGAGCGCGCCATCAGCGGAGTGAGCAAATGCTTGGATCAATGAGCATATGCCGGGGCGGCAGTGACTGACGATGATACTCTATCAGCGCGACAAGATCCGCCCACAGCACGCCACGCTGTTTTTGACATTTCTTGACATCAATTCCCGCCTAATGCTTATGGCAGCGAGCAAGCAAGGCGGAGCCGGTGGGACGCTTTCTTGCCCATCTTCGGTGAGCTCCGAATCGAGCTGGCCGGCAGCTAGGGGAGAGATACATGAATTGCAAAGTCGCGTTTGCCATCTCTATTGCAGTCGGCAGCTTGCTGGCGGTCGGCAGCGGCGCAAATGCCGGGATCGCGGCAGCCGGCGTCCGTGCGGCGGTCGATAGCCTCACCGTGGTCGAGCCTGTGCAATACCGCTTCGGCGGTCACCGCCATTGCTGGTACCCGGAAGGCTGGCATGGTCCCGGTTGGTACTGGTGCGGGTATGGCCACCGTCGCGGCCTCGGTTGGGGTGGCGGAGAAGGATGGCACGGCTGGCGGCATCGCTAAGGTTAGCGCGGCAATCAAAGGGCGGCCTGCGGGTCGCCCCGCTTGTTTTGAGGGTTATTGCCAGATCGAAGCAACCGCTGGCCGCCGACCGCCGCCGATAGGGCCCACACCGCCATATATTAGCTCGCTATACATAAAGCTTCGCACCTTTTCGGCCGGATGCTCCACATGATGCGGCCATTTACGCTTGAGGCCGCCGGGTGATTTTCGCGGCGGGTCGTCGCCTCAGCTCAGCTCCTCATCCCGAGCCATACTTCCAAGCTAACTAATACTACTGTATCATAAATTCCATCTCTGGCTGCTGCGAATGCGGCGCACGCAGTGCGGGCATCTGTGAAGTCTGTTTGCGATCGCGGCGGCCAGTTCGCGACGGATCGTGGCAATCGAGTTGGGGACGTGACGCTGCGGCCGGATCGGGGGCGCCTCGGGGTCGATAACCGTCGGGTAGGGGAGATTTTTTGATTGGAGTGGCGGAACATGGTCCTGAGGGGGGAATCGTCTCCCGTTCGGAGATCAGGAAACCGTAGGCTGCGATGCACAGCGTTC
>JASHRR010001226.1 GCA_030037185.1 Xanthobacteraceae bacterium
AGGATTTCGGAGAAATTGCTGATCCCGGTAACGTTGCCGCCAGGGCGATTGATGCTCGCAGCGAGACCGGTCCGTACTGGATCACCGCCGGAATAATAGACGATCGGTATTGATTGCGTTGCGGCTTTGGCGGCGAGCGCCGGGGCCATACCGCCGCCGTGTCGAACAAGCTCGCTCGCGAGCGCAGGAAGCCGCTCGACGTCGCCCTCGGCCCATCGGTATTCGATCGCGACGTTGCGGCCGTCTACAAAGCCCGTCACGACGCGGCACCCCCAGTCGCGCAATAGCCCGCTCATGCCTTCGAGGACGCGAGGGTCGTTGTCGATCACCACCACCAGCTTTCCCCGCGCCACGTCGATTGCGGCCAGTTGCGGCGTATCGGCTTTCGGCCGCGCCGCCGCCTGCGCTGCCGGCACGGCGACGGAAAACCGCGAGCCCTTGCCAGGTGTCGATGCCAAGGCGATCGGATGATCGAGCAGGGCGCACAAACGCTCGACAATGGCGAGGCCGAGACCGAGGCCGGCCTGATTGGTCTTCGCGCTGTCCACCAGGCGATAGAACTCGTTGAAAATCTTGCGCTGCTGGTCTTCGGGGATGCCGGGCCCGCTGTCCGCCACCTCGACGTGCAGCTTTGAACGGCGATGCCGGCAACCGACCACGATGCCTCCCGACTTGGTGTAACGCACGGCGTTGGAAACAAGGTTGAGCACGATGCGTTCGAGCAGCACCGGGTCGCTGCGCACCCAGGCGCTGCTCGGCACAGCCCGGAAGGACAGTCCTTTCTCCTGGGCCATCCGCGCGAATGTGCTCCCGATCCTGCCAAGCAGATCGGCAATCGGGAATTCGGTTATTCTCGAGGCCAGCGCGGCGGCGTCGAGCTTTGTGATGTCGAGGAGCGCGTTGAACAATTACGTTCATCCCCGTGACGGCGTCGTCGATGCGATCGACAAGCCGGTTGCCGTCGGCCGATGCCATGTGGCCGCGCAAATGCGCCACGGACAGGCGGAGCGCATGCATCGGCTGGCGCAGGTCATGACTCGCGGCGACGCTTTGACGTTCGGAGATCGCGCACCGGGTGCTGTCAGTCGAGCAGCAGCATCGGCCAGCTACCGGAACTTTTGAAATCGTTGCAGCGCTTGAGATCACCGCGCGTTTCGCCCTTGCGGCGGGTCATCGCCTGACCGCCATCAGCCTGCTCGCTGGCGCCTTGTATTGCGCGGCGGCCCATCGAGAACGAACGTCGTGAAAGAGTAGACAATGATCTCGGAATTGGAAAAGCAGGACCTCGCCCAGATCGCCGCCAATTTTATGGCATGCGGGATGGAGGATGGGCTGCGGTGTCATTTCATTGTTTCGTAGACGCCGCGATGACGAAGGCCAAGAAGCTTACTCTATTGTAACCGACGTCCGTTGCGCACTCTTGTGGATCGACGAACACCTTTTTGACAGTAATGCCCTTCGCAATGAATTTTTCAAAGCGCTCGTTAGCCGCGCCAAGCCACTCTTCGAGGTGTCGAAGAGCTGCGGTTCGTCCGTGACGAGGTGACGGATCGCCTCGTAGTCCTCGGGGGTACGGAACCACGGTTGAGGCATAGGCATTCTAGCCACGATAAATCTCTTTCTGCTCACGCCGGAGGACCGAGAAATGCCGGCGATTTATGAAGGCCCCGCCCCCGCGGGCATTAAGGCGCGTACCGAACGCACGGCGTAGGGTCCGCGCGCACTCGCACGTTAGCATAAATTAATATTTTACGCGGAATTAATGTGGTATATTCCCAACCTTGCGCAGGGGAATTCGCTCCTCTCGTGCGCACATGGGACGGTTCTGGCGCTTTTCTACATCTGTCGTCTGGGCCGTCTCATAGCGCCGCACCAAACAGCGTCGGGGCTTCGCCAGCCGACGATAAAATCTGATGTAGTTGGGGATCGTGAGGGGGCGATAAGCCAAGTGTAAGGGGGCCCATCAATGCGCTTACCAGTGCTTTCGTTCCCGTTCATCACCGGCGCTTTATTGAGCTGCTCATCACTACCTTTGTCCACGCCATCGCCTCATCAAACTCAGGCGATTTCTGCCCAATCTCCCAATGAGAATGCATGGTGCGCTGTTACATCTGCAGATGGCAGGAGCTGCTATTACGCGAGCCACCAACAATGTCTGGACGCGAATGATGGGCTCTCCTTTCTCTGCGTCCCGAACCCTAGATATCGCCCATCTTAAGTGCTACCGGAGGTAGCGTCATCTGCATCTAATCCAAGTCCGGTAGCAAGCCCAGGCAAACGCTGGCAATCGGAATGGTGTCTGGCGGCTCGGCCCTTTGGAAGAGACAAAGGGAGAAGGGCCGCGCGTGAAGTTGCCCGGCAGGTGGTCTCACGCAGCAAGCCAACGCCGGCCGCACGTTCCTGAGCCTATGTCGTCGCGAGGATTGGGGCCTGCCGGAGATGCTGCGACCTGGCATATCGGTCTGAGCTGAGGGCCATCGCGGTTTGATGAGGGCGCGAAAGATCCAGGCGCGGTTGGGCGGCGATCGGTCGGGCTTCGAATTTCCGCCCAAGCCGAAGGGCGTGCACTGGCGCACTTATGAGGGCTGGCGTGAAAAGCACGGGGCGGCCGTCTCGAAATCGTGGAGCGGTTTTTGGGGGTCGCGGTTCGCGCGGCGGCTCGGTCTCGGCCGGATTGAACCTAGATCCGAAAGTTGAGAGCTACCGCGACTCAAAAAAATGTTGCTGTTATTGAAGGATGGAACCGAAACACGCCCTTCTCCAGGCTCTCCCAACGGGTGAGCAACCTCTAGTGGTAGAACCGGTATCGGCCGAGCCTGTTGTGGTCGATACCTTCGCGGGCCGCGTCCATATCGAGTGGGACAACAGCGCGCCTGTTACGCCGTACGGGCAGATGCCCTTCTTTATCGACTTCGTCAAACTGGCTGGACTGTTCGATCGCTTAGTGGCGGACTGCCCGGTGTACTACACGAGGCCGAACGCACCGGAAAAGCGCGACCTCGTCGGCACGACGTTTCTGTCGGTGTTGGCCGGGCATTGGCGCTACGCGCATATCACGGCGCTGCGTTGCGATTCTGTGACTCCGCCGCTCCTGGGAATGAAGAAGGTGGTCAGCGAAGATGATGGCGTGATCGACGTCGTACCCAAGCTCACCCACGTCGAGATCCTGTGGATCAGGCAGGGCGTCGTGCACGCCTGGCGCCGCGTTCGACCCACTCTGTCAGATCGCTGACCGCGTAGACGATGCGGCGGCCGACCTTGCTGTATTTCGGTCCGGTGCCAGAGATGCGGTACTTTTCGAGCGTTCGGTACGACAATCCAATAAAGCGTGCGGCTTCCTGCGTACGAAGAAAGGGCAGCGGCAAGTGGAACTGGGCAGACATGATTGAGCCTCCGTGGTCCAGGAGCGTGCCGCCCGACACCGGCGGCACCTCTCGGCCACGATGGCGTAATCCTGGGGCAAGGGGGGATGACGATCTGCAGGGGGGGTGAAGTCGACACCCCCCCCCAACAGAGCCTGGTCAGCTGCAGAACTCGCGGGGATGGCGCAGCAGATTGAGGTAGGCGCCGTGCATGAGGTCGCGGCCGCGGCTGCACAGACGAATGGTGCGGCCGCGCAGTTCGTGGGTCTTCCATCCTCGTCCCGCCGGAATGGAGTTGGGACCGAACAGAACTTTGGCGATCTGGCGGTACGAGCAGCGTTCAAGCCAGCCGTCGAGGCCGCGGACACCAATCCGAGCCGGCGGCGCTGCTGCACTGTCAGGGCGTTCGGCGTCCGAGGAGGGGTGCGGCC
>JASHRR010001227.1 GCA_030037185.1 Xanthobacteraceae bacterium
CGCCGATGGCGTTGCAGATCGCGTTCGCGATCGCCGGCGAGGTCGGCACGGTCGCGACCTCGCCGATGCCGACACTGCCGCCGAGCACATGGTCGAAACCGACCTCGTCAAAATGCACTTCCAGACGCGGCATATCGGCGATGCCTGGAATGCGGTAATCCTCCATGCCCGCACTGAGCACCTGGCCGGTCCAAGGATCGGTCTCACGCGCTTCGTACAGCGCGTAGCCGATGCCCTGGATGAGGGCGCCCGCTGCTTGGCTCCGCGCCAGCGCCGGTGCGACGAGCTTGCCGATCGCAAGGCCCGTATAGGCGTTGAGCACGCGCACATGGCCGAGCCAGGTATCTACCTCGACTTCCATCACTTGCACCGAGCTCGGGACGCCCGCGCCGGCCACGATGTTGTTGAAGGTGCGCAGCATCCAGCCGAACACCCGGCCCATGAAGCCGGCCTGGCGCAGCGGCGATCTGATGCCCGGCGGGGCCTTGCCGTCCTCCGGACGCTTCGCGGATACAACAAGATCGGGCGAGGCCGTGATCACTTCGCGCCACGGTGCGTTCGAGCCGGCGATCGGCCGCCGCGTCGCAGTCCGCTGAATCTCCTTCTTCAGTTTTTCAATTGCGAGCAACGTCGGCGGCACGATCGAGGCGGTGACGCGGCTGCCGCCCGAGCCTGGTCCTTGCGGCAGGTTGGAGTGTCCGATGCGGACTTCGATATCCTGCGGCTCCAGGTCGAAGGCCTTCGCGACCGTGTTCGCGATCACGCTGCGCGTGCCGGTACCGATGTCCTGCACCGCGCAACGTGCGATGATGCGGCCGCCTTTGATCGCCAGTTCCACACAAGAGCCGGGCTGCCATAGATAGAGCCAGTAGCCCGACGCGACGCCGACGCCGCGCCGGTAGCGGCCGTTTTGCGATGATGCCGGCTTGCGGTTCTGCCACACCTCCAGGCCTGAGGCCCAGTCATAAAGCCTTTGCCGGTTGGGATCGGGATCCCAGCGCTTGCGCAAGTGGATCGGATCGACCTTCATCAGCAGCGCCGCCTCGTCGACCGCCTGCTCGAGAGCGAAGGCCATCGGCGGTCCGCCGGGGCCGCGGAACGGCGCGCCCGGCGGCAGGTTGCTGAGCACATCGAAGTCGGCGAGTTCTTTTGCCTCCGCCGGATAGATCAGTCGCGCTAGGCCAGCGATTATCGAGTTGACTGCGGCGCCGGTGTCGGCATGGGCCGTGAGCGACAGCGCCTTGAGGCCGCCTCGCGCGGAAGGCAGCAATGACAGTTTCAACTCGGCGGCTGGGCGATAGCCGGTGACGGAAAGCTCTTCCTCGCGGTCGAAGGCGATGCGCACGGGCGCCTTCGCGGCGCACGCCAGCTCGATCGCAGCGATGGTCTCAACGCCGAGACTGCCTTTGGAGCCGAACCCGCCGCCGACATGATCGGCGATCACGCGCACCTTGTCGTGCGGAAGATTGTAACGCTTGGCGATCTGCTCCATGATGTCATAAACGGCCTGCGTCGAGACGTGCACCGTGAGCCGGCCGCCATCGAAGCGTGCTACCGCGGCGTGCGGCTCGAGGCAGGCATGCTGTTGGGTCGAGACGCGAAACGTCTCTTCTACCAACAGCGGGTTACCCGCCTTGCGCGCCTCAGCGAGCCAGCCCTTCGCGCGCTTGCCCCTCTGTGAGAACGATGCGGAAGGGCCGCGCACATTGCCCCTCCACGATACCGGAGCACCGCCTGCCTCCGACACATTGCCTGCGCGCTTGCGGTCCTTCTTTTCGAATACCGTCGGCGCATCCTCGCGCCGCGCCGCATCGAGCCCGATCACCGCTGGCAATTCTTCGCGATTGAACCTGATGGCTGCGATCGCTTCCAGCGCGGAGCGGCGATCCTTTGCGGCGACCGCCGCGATCGGCGCGCCCACAAAGCGAACCATCCGGTCCTCGGCGAGCAGCGAGACAACCGCGGCGACGCCGGGGACGGCGCGCGCGGGCGCGAGGTCGAGACCGGTGATCTTGGCATGCGCGACCGGCGCGCGCAGGACCACGCCTTCGAGCTGCCCATCGTGGCGGATGTCGACGGTGTACCGCGCCAGCCCCGTCACCTTGTCGTGCGCTTCCATGCGCGGCACGCTCGGATGGTTGCCGTCAAACCGCCCGGCACAAGCCTCGGCGACGGCGCGATAGATTCCTTCATAGGCGCCGCAGCGGCAGAGATGTCCCGACAGCGCAGTCGCGATCTCTTCGCGTGACGGTACTGCCGTTCCTCGCGCCACACGCCAGCGGTCATGGAAGGCAGACGCCTCCACCACAAACCCCGGCGTGCAGAAGCCGCATTGGAGCGCGTCATGGGCCATGAACGCCTTCTGCATCGGGTGCAGTTTGGTACAGCCGATTCCCTCGATCGTTGTCAGGGTTTTTCCTGCGGCGGCGCTGGCGGCAAGCAAGCAGCTTACCACGGGCTGGCCATCGAGCAGCACAGTACAGGCTCCGCACACGCCGGAGCCGCAGACGAGCTTGGTGCCGGTGAG
>JASHRR010001228.1 GCA_030037185.1 Xanthobacteraceae bacterium
TGATGGCGCCACACGGCATGGTGACGACCAGCCAGCCGCTGGCCGCGCAGGCCGGCCTGCAGATCATGCGCGAGGGCGGCAATGCCATCGACGCCGCAGTGGCGACGGCGGCGATGCTCAATCTCGTAGAACCGGGCAGCACCGGGATTGCGGCAGACATGTTCGCCGTCATCTACGTGGCCAAGGACAAGAAGGTCTATACCCTCAATTCCAGCGGCATGGCGCCGACGAACGCCACGCTCGCGCAGGTCAATGCGCTCGGTTATCGGTGGGACCCGAATAATTGGGGTCCGGGTTCCGGCATGCCGCGGCACGGCATCCTGACGGTGACGGTGCCGGGCAGCGCCTGGGGCTGGGACGAGGCGTTGCATCGCTTCGGCACCAGGACTCTCGGGGAAGTCCTCCAGCCGGCGATCGACTACGCCGAGAACGGTTACCCAGTGTCGGAGCGCATCGCCCATGATTGGCATCTGCCGCCGGCGCTGCCGCTCAGGAACTGCTGCACCGAACTCGATCCCGATTCGGTGAAGACCTTCTACAACGGTGGCAAGCCGCCGGTCGCCGGGCAGATCTTCCGCAATCCAGACCTCGCCAAGACGTTCCGGCTGCTGGCAGCGGGCGGCCGCGACGCCTTCTACAAGGGCGAGATCGCGCGCGCGATCCTCGCCAAATCGGACGCGCTTGGCGGCACCATGACGCTCGCCGATCTTGCCGACTACAAGGGCGAATGGGTCGAGGCAGCGGTAACCAATTATCACGGCTATGACGTGTTCGAGTTGCCGCCCCCCTCGCAGGCGTGGGGTGCCAACGAAATCCTCAATATCCTCCAAGCCTGCGTACCGAAATGGGCGCCTGGGCAGACGCTGGCGAGCCTCGGTCCGCGCAGTGCGAGATATTGGCATCTGATGGTCGAGGCAAAGAAGCTCGCCTACCGCGACCTCTATGCGTTCAACGCCGATCCGAATTTCGTCAAGGTTCCGCTCGATCGTCTACTTTCGAAATCGTATGCGGCGTCGCTGTGTGGTCGGGTCGACCCCGACAAGGCCTCGCCGACCGGACCGAGAACAGGAAGCGATCCGGCACTTGGCGACACCATCGTACTGTCGACCGCCGATCCCGAAGGCAACATGGTGTCATGGGTCAACAGCAACTTCGCCGAGTTCGGTTCCGGCATCACCGTGCCGGGCTATGGATTCGTGCTCCACAATCGCGGCGCGCTGTTCACGCTTAACCCTGACAGTCCCAATGTGATCGCGCCGCACAAGCGGCCTTACAACACCTTGTCGGCGGGTTTTGTCATGAAAGACGCAGAGCCCTTGATGACGATTCTGCTCATGGGCGGCGACATGCAGGCGCAGGGCCACGCGCAAGCACTGGTGAACATCATCGATCTCGGCGCCAACCTGCAGGCCGCAACCGACATGGCGCGCTTTCGCCACAACCAGGTGCCCAATGTGCTGCAGATGGAGTCCGAGCTCTACAAGCTTGTCGGCGCGCCGTTGAGCGCGATGGGTCACAACGTCCAGTCCACCAGCGGCTCAATCGTCGGGGGTTTCCAGTCGATCATGATGGTACCCGGCCCTGATGTGGGGACACCTGGGAGAAGCCGCGGCGGCTACTACCGTGCCGGGTCGGACCACCGCAAGGACGGCCAAGCGGTCGGGTGGTGAACCGTTTGCTCGGCCGGTCCGGGCGAGCCTGTTGCGCAAATGGCCGGTTGACGTCGCCTCTTTCGTCAATTCTGAAGGAGGGTATCGGCGAACCCCCCGCCTAGCGTGCCGCCGGGCGGCAGCACCGTTGCGGTCTCGCTGCCGGCGCGTCGTGCCGGCGAGGTCAACGCCGCTAGCCGAATCGTCAGGTGCTGCTCTTGCCGTTGTCATCGTAGCCGCTTGCCTGTGGACCGCACTATGCAGGTCAGGCTTGAAAACCTCGATAGGGGTCAACTGCTCCGCAGTCTTTTGTAGCTGTACAAAGGGATTGATGTGGGTGAGATCGACAGGCGTGCCTGCCGCTGCCGCCTTCGGGGCTTCCCACCTGGCGCGACGCTGTCCCAGATGGTGCAGCGGGCCATGATCGAGATAGACGAGGAAGGCGCCGAAGCCGCCGCCACCACTGCTGTCATGTCCCCTCGCGCTCTCGGAGCCGACGACGCAATCCAGGTGGTGATGGAAAGCCCTTCGTCTAGGCACTGCGAGACAAGTGACATCGTGGCGGGACAAGTCGGGCAGCCGCCGACGCGAATGACGGCGTAAAGGCCGACGGGCGAGGGCTTTAGAATCATCGCAGGAACGACGACAGTACTCAGCTTGGAAAGGGCCTCGGATCGCGTCTCCATGCGAGTGGTGGACTACAATTGCAGGCCATCCGGGCGAATCAGAAACGTGGGTTTATCATGGAGGGAAGTCGAAAGCGGCAACACGCTCTCTTCGCCATGTGCTTCCCGGACCTGCAGCAATCCCGCAACCATAATCTCTAAGTTATTAAGGACCAGAGAGCATCGCGGCATCCGGAGGGACCTGAATGCCTATCGCGAGCGACAGAGCGATAGCTATGATTGCCACGACCGCCGCCCCGACGACGAAACGGAAATCGGGTCCTTCTTGCTCATGATCGCGCCGGCCGCGAGTCTCCATGCGTGCCATGACACCTCACGCGGGATTTCGTTTGGAAGTTAAGTTTGAGCCTGGTCGACAGGCTGCCAAACGGATGAAGCGAGATGCGCGGATCAAGCTTGTGCATGACGCTCAAGCCTGGCCCGAACGCGCACTTCAGTCGTGGTGCGCCTTAAGATGCGCCGCCGGGTCAGCGTCGTTAACCCAGACCTGTTCGTTATGTCGTATGAATCGCAGTTCTGTCGCCGGTTCGCCGACGTTGCGCGGAACGGAAAGCGTCACCGCCTGCCCGGGCGCGAGAGTCGCCACGATACGGAACGGCGTATCGGATTGCGGTGCCTGCAGAGTGAGGACCAGGTGATGGCTGTCGGGCTCCACGGTGTAATACGCGACGCCCGCCAGGGCGCCGAGGTCCACTTTGTGAGCCTGGATCGGCTTGAGCGGTTCGGCATGGATCGGCGTGCAGGTGAGGACCAGCGCGGCGACTGAGGCTGACAGGGCAAAACGACAGGACATGATGAACTCCATTCGGGACCCGGATAGTCCGATGAGTTGTAAAAAACTCGCTCCGTTGCAGCGCAGCTGCCGCAACGGCTTGAAGACGGCGGCGACATGCGGAGTTGGCGACGACGACGCCGAGAAGTCGTGAAGCTGGAAAATCGCGTGAAGGAACTCTGAACTTTTGTGAATTTCTCGGCCGCCGCTGACATTCAAAAGCTGCTTGTCAGATTGTGACGGTGATCATGAGCCGCTGGTTGCCGGTCACTTGATAATGTAGTCGGGTTCATGGTTTGTGAATGGGACTGGCGTTTCGGCCGATGGGTCCGCGATCGTAACGGGCGACGGTGTGCTACCGATTGTCACCTCAGGGCCGGCCGCAGCCCGACCGCTGATGAAGAGCACGCCCGCGCCGGCGAGTGCACTCGTGATGATGCGAGCATTAGACATGTATCCCGCCACAAATGATAAGTTATAGCCGGCGAGAGGTCGGCTATGCATATTGTTCGAGGTTTTGCAGGTCCGTGCGTCCTCCGTTTGGAGGAGAAGCGGCCCGCGAGCCCAAGAAACCGGATACCGTGCTGCTTCGTAAAGCCTGCGCACGACGTGATTGTCTCCCGGACAACTGCGGCATGACCGTCAGGCGAGGGTTATCATTTCACATTATCGGTGCACTTCGCCTCCTCTGTTCGGAGGAGAAGCGGACAACACGAGAAAGTTCAACGGGTGTGGGTGCTCGGCCCGACCTTGCGGTACTAGGCTCACCGGCCCTGCCGCGGTGAGGATAAGCGGGCCAGCCTACGAGCGGATCAGCCGTGGAACGGATTGGAGAAGCCTGCAACGACCTTGACGAGGTCGGCCTGACGCCTGGCGCCGATTTTT
>JASHRR010001229.1 GCA_030037185.1 Xanthobacteraceae bacterium
CCAGGACGGGGCGCCGATATCCCGTTTGTTGTAGATGGCCTTGGGAGAACGAATCCATGACGCTGATCGAACAACCATCGCCATCGCTCGAACTGATTTCGAGGCCGCCGTCCGCGGAATTTGACATAGCCACGACACGGCCCGGAACTCCTGGTGGCGCATTCATGCGCCAGTTTTGGCATGCCATCTCTCGCAGCCAAGACCTGCCGGCCGGGCACGCCAAACCGATCAGGATCATGAGCGAGGATTACACGCTCTATCGCGGTCACGCTGGAGCTGCACAGATTATCGCTCACCGTTGCCCGCACCGCGGCGCGCCGATGCACCTCGGCTGGGTGGAGGGCGACAGCATCCGCTGCGTTTATCACGGCTGGAGGGCGCTCGGATGCCGCCATCATTCTCTGGCGAAAGATTCTGGCGCGCGAACTTCGCGCCTTTGCGGAGGGGCGCGCCGCCAAACGATGGAAAACACCCCCTGCCGACGTCGTCCCGACGCTCGGGTTTTAAGTCTGCGTTCCGCATGAACAGGGTGCGGTTGCGCCGAACGGCCTGGCTTCATCGGCACCGGCACGCGCGATCGAGATGGCAAAGTGGCCCCGTCACGCGGGCGCGTGGAACGCATAACTCGCCGGCGAACCCGCCGGCAAAATCCGCGACTGCCCAGCGCACAATCACAGCGCCGCATTTACTGATCGGGCATCGACGTGCGAAACCGGGGCGAGAGAGAACTGAAGTCAACGAGCCGTCACTGACAACCACGCACGCCTTGGACAGGCCGCCCGCGGTCCGGAAAAAATGGGCCGCCGGCGATTAGTACTACTGTGTCAGTGGTTCGATGTGGTTGTTGAAATTATTGGGTTTTTCAAAAATGACTCAGTTTTGAAAAATCATGTAATTTCAATTAGATACAATTCTTATGACTCTGTAGTATTAGCCGATTGTCCGCGAGCTTATCTGATCCCATCCGCAAGCGAGCTGAAAGCTGATGGTTGTGAGCACGAAAGCAGCCGTGTAACTCCATGCGAACCCGAAAGCCGCCTTGATTTGGGAGTGCATCGCGTGCCCGATACCTTGGGATACCGAAAGCGGATTGGAATCATTGTCCCATCCACCAATACCACTGTCGGACCTGAATGCGAGCTGTTTCGCGTGCCTGGCGTCACCTGCCATACCGGCCGCGTCACTATTAAGGAGCGCCCGCTCAACACCGAACAAGCATTCTTGGAACATATGACGATGATGCGTGAGGGCATGCGCACCGCCATCGACCAGATCATGACCAGTGGGCTTGATCATCTCATCATGGCCATCGCGCTTGAAAGCTTCTGGGGCGGCGTTGCCACCGCGGACAAGCTGCAAGCCGAACTTGCTGAACGCGCTGGCGTCGGAGTCACGATGGGGGCCGCGGCGGCGGTCACGGCGCTGAAAAGGTTCGGGGCGCGCCGAATTGCAATCTTGACTCCGCATCAGCCGCGCGGTGATGAGATGGTTCGCGCCTATATGGCGGAGGCCGGATTTGAGGTTCTCCGCCTAAAGGGACTGGCCTGCGGGTCTCCGCGCCTGATCGCACAGGTGCCGTTGGCTGATATCCGGGCGGCGTTGCGCGAGCTTGACGGCGATGATGTCGACGCGCTGCTCCAGGTCGGCACTGCGCTGCCGACGGTGGCGGTCGCCGCGGAGGCGGAACGCTGGCTCGGCAAGCCCGTGCTGGCGATCAACACGGTCTCCTACTGGGACGCAATCCGCCGTAGCGGGATCGAAGACCGCGTTCTTGGGGTTGGGCGTATTCTGGAGGAGCATTAATGCACCATTCCGCCAGATCGCTTTAGAATGGCCAGCCTGTCGCTTAAACCGGCGAGAGCCAAAGAGAGCAGCGGGCAAGCAGCAACCGCTCGAAACCATAACGTTCGTTGGAATTGCGAATATCCATAACTTCAGGCGAATGCAAGGGGCAGTGTGAGACGCAAAATTCGTCGGCTGGCGCGCTGAACCCCCGGGCATGAACCCCCGGGCAGGTCGCGCTTTCCGGTCGTGCAAAATCACTGTAACCGTCTCAAACCCGCTGCGGGGACATTCCCCGGCCAAGTGGTTCGCTAGGATACGCTATTCGTCGGTTCGCGCTATCTCGGCTCAGATATCTGATATGAGTAATTGATTCAACATAATCTATCGAGAGCGCAGGTTAGACGCGCAAGCCGGGCCGATGATCAGATTGTTGCCCGCCTGTCGGATGCTATGGACTGGCCTATCGTTGAATATCAATTTCACAGCGCCTCAAGGAGGACCTATCCATCGATCGCGATTATTGATGTCCGCGACAGGAGTCAATATCGCGGTCAAGCGAGGTGCTGGACCGGCTCCAATTCGACCCTATGGTTGTTTCGATATGGTCGTGAAACGCGGCGTGATGGCGGCGGGCTTTTGAGCTTCACGCCAAAAAGCGGTCGCGGCATGCTCGGCCACCTTAGCATCAGCTGCTGGCGTCACGGACGCGGAGCCACAGGAGAACCGAGGCAAGGCCAGTGACCACGAACGTCGAAACGTGTGCCGCAAACCGGGTTGCCCCACCAAGCATCACGTACAAAGCCGTTGCGTCGAACACAGGCAAGACCATCGCCGCGGTGGTCAGAACAGCCAGCGGCTGCCATTGCCGGCGAAGCAAAAAGACGAACCCGGCAACCACGATCGCGAGGTTGCGCGACAGGTATACCCGATAATAGAGTATGCCATCGACGTCGACGGTGGATAGGCCGAAAAAGCGCGCCGACATTAACTCTGGCGCAAACAGGCCGCGGGCCGAGTAAACCGTGAACATCAACAGGAACAGAGAGACACACAGTACCGTTGCGACAGCCAACAATTTTCTCATAGCAATTACTCCGGATATCACACTGAGACGCCAAACCGATGTTTACGAGAACCGACTTTTGAGGCACCCGGTGCATCGATTTCAGGTGGTTGCGATCCGGGTGAGCAAATATCTCGCAAAAATGTGGTTCGGCATCGCCGCTGGCAAACAAAGCCCTCATGACTGTTGGATGACAGCTGACTGGAGTTTTCATTTTGGTCTCGGGCAGGCTCCGCCGAAGTAGCTTGGATACAGAGCTGTGGAGCGAGCGAACTTATGGTGCGGAATTCGCCAAGCTGCGCCGAAAGCCGCAAGCCGAGGGTCGTGGTCAACGCGGCCAGCACCAGCCACGCCCCCGCGAATCGAGCCGAGTGTGCAAGATTCGGGATGTTCATGCTCGTTTCCGCATGAACAGAAGCGACGCGGGTGCGTCAGTGCAAGGGTAATCGGCGCCACATCGCCACGTAACGCAAGATGCTGTGAAGGGCCTGGAATGTGACTGGTATCGAACGCCATGGCTGTGGCGTGCATCGCGCCCGACACCATCACGAAATTGGCCGGTGACAGCGCTTTGACCGGATCGCGCGCCGCCCAGACGGGAAAGGCGCCCACTATCACGTAGATGGCGACCAACATAGCTCCCTGGCCAGATTGCGATCGGGATAATCCCAGACCCACGAGGGGCGTTCGAACACGAGCATGTTGAGGGATACAGCACTATCATCGATACGCCGTTTGCAACCAGGGCAATCCGCGCAGGCACCGCATCGCAATTCTCCTGCCATCACGGGGCCGCAGACTGGCAAAAATCGGCCAACTGCGGTTGTGAATTTCGCGTGCAGCCTGCAAACAAAATTTGTAGCATCGCGCGGAGTCGCGAGCGCATCGAATGAAAGCGGAACTACATAATGAACGCTGGACCGACCCCGGGCTTTCCTGGAGCCAGCTACGGGCATTCCAGACCTGTGCGCGGCTGTCGAGCTTTAATGCTGCGGCAACCGAGCTTAACCTGACGGCATCCGCAGTCCGCTATCAGATTGGCCTTTTGGAGGCACGTCTTGGGGTCAAACTGTTTGAGCGGCAAGGCGGCCGGCTGTCCTTGACTTCAATCGGAATGTCTTTTGACCGCCAGATATCGCGACCGATGCGAGACCTGGTGACTGCATGCGCGACCGTGAGCCGGATGGCGGCGGCGGCACCGATTATCCTGACGGCACCGCCGCTTTTTGCCCGTCAATTCCTTTTCGACGATAGATTCCTGAAATGGTGCGACGGCAATCAGGTCAAGCTGGACGTTGCCGACGCAAAGCGGGACCTGTTCGCAACCAACCAGATCGTCGCGATCAGGTTCGGAACCGAACCGAGCTCCGATCTGGTATCGACGCCCGTTTTCGACGTGCAATTGGTACTCGCGGCAGCCCCTACCATTGCTGCGCGGGCACGGCCGACCGATCAAACCTGGTGGCTCGAACAGACACTGCTGAGCCCCGCAGTTAGCGACATCGCCTGGCCCCGGGTTTGGCGTGCACTAAAAGTGCGCTCGCCGGAGATCACCCATCCAGTGCACTTCTCCTCTTACGCTGCGGCGCTGGAAGCTGCATGTGCAGCATATGGCGTGTTGCTGGCGCCCCTCCCGTTCAGCGAGCTGGAGTTCGCATCGGGAAGGCTTTCACGTTTGTCGAATATTTGTTTGCCCAGTCGCATCGGCTACTCGCTGCTTATGCGGCGGGAGCTTGCCAACACTTCGCGGGGCCGCGCGTTGCGACGGCGGATTATTGGCGAGATCAAACAGGCTAAGCGCTGTTGACGGATTGTGAGGTGGATGTAAACGGCTGCACAGGCAGCCGAGTTCGCGTGCTTGAGGTAACAATGTCCGTCTGTCAAAACCGCTGGCCCTTAGATTGAGCATATCTCGTCCCGGACGTTGCGCTGAGACGGAGCCGCTCGCCGACGGGCTAGGGTAATCGGACTGATCGTGACTGCCTCCGAGGCGAAGCGCAAAACTGGAGTGAGTCGCGGGCTCTCGAGAGCTACTTTTTGGTTGCGGCATTGTGAGTCCGATAAAGCGAACGCCGCCGGCTGAACGGCAAGGTCCATCGCGTTTGGCGGTTCCGCAGCCCTGCGGTCCACAAAAGAGGTTTGGCACTTTGGCGCCGATTCAGCCCCGAGATACTGCCGACCTCTCCGGTGAGGCCCCGTGGTGGTCTCCAGGGTATGATTCGGCAGGCAAAAATGCCCCCCGAGCCCGGGTATCAAGTTTCACTCCGAAGACCGAACCAATCCTTGCGGAACCCGTTCGCCTCCACTGCCGTTTTTAAGGCGGCGCAGGCTCTACGTTACGCTAGCCGCAGGCGAAGGAGCAGACAACGTCGCGTCAACATACAAGGAGTCCGCATGGGACATCGATTGATCACCGCCCTGACGTTTCTCAACGCGATGGCGCTATTTGCATGCATAATCTTAATTGCCGCTGCCACCACCAAGGATACCGACATTGCGATGCCAATGACGCGGGCAATTGAGACTTCTCTGCGGATGTTTGTCGTCGGATCCTCGCTCCCGACGGTGGCGTGGGCAATCTCAGCAATGGAAATGGACAGGTCTATGGCTAGGGTGAAATTAATTGAATCTTGGGTCATGTATGTCCTGCTGCTTATCTCCTTTGTCATGTTTGTCGTCGGCGCGTGGCGACTGCCGGCCTCCGTTCTCAGTGGCTTGAGCTAGCGGGCTGTTGAGGTCTCTGGTGCCGCGTTGAATATCGAGGGACGATCACGTGACCGGTCACACGACAATAACCGGATTCAAGCCCGAGGCGCCCACGCCACCGCGGCCGCGTGTCAGGTTCCGCCACGGCAGAAATGGACGCGCCGGTGCCCCGGGGACGCATCAGCGCGCAAAAGCGGCGACATGACCTCCGCCGCTGGCGCTACAAGGGCGATGTCGGAATGCCGGGCCCTCGGCGTCATCGACAATCTCATCGACCCCGGGCGCGCCATCGAAATGCGGCCGTTATGACGCCACTGCCAGTTTGCAGGCTCGCTGGTCACCGAGGCGCTTTACTTCGCCTGGGGCGAGCGGCCACAATGCCGCAAACCTCACTTTTGCGTCAGAAAGTCGCCTGACCGACATTTTACCGGTCGACACGACCGGCATCCTCGGTGTGGCCCTTTCACTCCTCGGCTTGACGCGTGCGAACTGGCCGTCGACTGCTATCGAGATTCCTAATGGAAGACCAATCGCCATTTGAAAACGTCGTTGAGCTTCTGCCGCCGGACTGCCAGGCCGCGCTTGCCGGCGCTGAGATTCAACCTGTTTTGGGAATGGGTGGAGCGCTTGTCTTCCGAGTAATGGACTCAGCGGGCGGTTGCAAATATTTGAAGCTTGCCTGCGGACTTGGAGCACGGCTGCTGGCGCAGGAGATGGCACGCACCGAATGGCTATCATCGCATCATATTCGAGTGCCAAGATTTCTGATGAAAATCTCTACTCAGAGGGTGAACGCGGTACTTATGACTGCGGTCCCGGGACGACACTTAACTCGCGATGGTGACGACCTGCTCGGAGCCGTGCACACGATGGGTCGAGGGCTAGCTCGACTTCATGCACTGCCAAGCGCAAACTGCCCTTTCGATGAAACGCCACAGACACGGCTTGAGCGGGCTCGAAAGGCCATTGAACAGAACTTGATCGACGCCAGCCAATTCGATGACCGCAATTGTAGATTCACACCCTCGATGCTTTACCAACGTGTTAAGAGTGCAATTCCAGCTTGTGAGGACATTGCCGTCGTGCACGGCGACGCGACGCTATCAAACATGTTAATTGGGTCGGATGGTGAACTCGGATTGATCGATTGTGGCCACTCGGGTCGTTCTGATCGATATGTGGACTTGGCTGTGATCGAAGCGGAACTGCTGAGCGAGCTCGGGCGCGATGCTGCCGAGTGCTTCAAGGATGCATACGGGATTGGAGAATGGAACGATCAAAAGGCCGCTATCTTTAGAGACCTTTACGAGCTTTTTTGATTAAAACCTTCCTGCATGTTGCGCGCAAGGCGAAGCGCCCGCCGGACAAAGGCTGAGCGAGGGAAAGTAAGGCGGACTTTCTTGAGGCCGGGTTCAGCACATTTTGGCAACCGTGGCAGTTTCCATTGTTGTGACGGTGAACACCTTGCGCGCATCCATCCCGGCATCGGTGCTCCAGCATCGCGCCCACCTGCATTCCGGCGCGAACTTCGAAGATGCTATGAGGCGGACGAAGGGCGCCTCATTTTTTTTGGCTCCGCAGAGGTCAAGGCCGGGACGAAGGAATAGGCTCCTCAGGTCGAAACAAAAGATGGGATGAAAGTGCAAAAGCTGAGAAATCGCAGCTTGACAGTGCCCGCGTTCACATAATCCCCATGGCGCTCCCCCGGAACCCGGTCTGATATGAATTGGCGCCTCACCCGCGGAAACGTGCTCGCGTTCGAGTTTACTCCGCTGTGCCACAATCGACATCCCGGCCGTTTGCCAGTCTCGCAATTGGGGGGTAGCATTTTCGCGAGCTACCCTACACCCGGACAAGCCGAAGTCCTGATCATAACGGCAGCATTGCCGAAACGGAGAGCAACATGTTGATATCGGTGAGCGAAAGAGACGCTATCCATGATGTCGTTAGCGGTTACTACGATGCCTTTGGACGCGACCCTGCGGCAGCATCAGCGTTTTACGGCGAACCAACTTTGATCGTTGTACCAAATCAGGTCATTATGCTTAGCACCCGCGCCGATGTTGAAGCCTCTATTACTGAGCTTGTAGCGACTCTTAAGGCTAGTGGATATTCACATTCAAAGTTGGGAGAGCACCGCGTCAAACTGCTGAATGCGACAACGGCGCTGTCCAGCACAGTCGCAATTCGCATGAAAGCGGACGGCACAGAATTGCAGCGGTCTGGCTTCACTTACTTGCTTCACAAAAGCACCGCCGGATGGAAAATTCACGAAATCATCGCCACAGATCTGGACAAGCTGATCAGCGCCGATTGAGCGAGAAGCTGGTCGGACATCACCCGTCAGGACCGCCCACCGATTTTCCGCAAAGCGTCAATGGCGTCGTTTTCTCCGCGTCCACGTCATGTGCGCTCATCCTGCGAAACTCGCCTCGAAAAGAATGTGAGTATTCCCGACGGCTAAAGCCGGGGCTTCTACCCCTGCCGCAGCCGTAGGGTTCATTCAACAAGCGCCTGTAGCCCCAGGCGGGGAATGTTGCTTGCAGCGTACGTCACGCTCATGAACCGCACCGCAATCGTCGCAAGTCCAGTCTCTTATTCGCAGGCCTGCGATACCTCCTCGAAGGCAGACGCTGCGCCTTATATCCCCACGGATAAATCCGGGGGCTTTACGGCGCGTCTTGGTAACCATACTCCTGACGCGTAATCCAGGTGTCATGCCAATCCTCGCTCTTGAAAAAATCTCAAAGCGCTTTGGCGCCGTGGTGGTGGCGCAGGAGATCAACCTCGCGCTCGATGAAGGCGAGGCGCTCGGCATCATCGGGCCGAACGGCGCCGGCAAGACCACCCTGTTCAGCATTGCGACCGGCACGGTCGCGCCGGATGTCGGACGTGTCCTCCTGGCCGGTCACGACATCACGCGGCTGTCGCCGGACCGGCGTTGCCGGCTCGGACTGGCACGCTCATTCCAGATCCCGCAGCCCTTCGGTGGCATGACGGTGTTCGAGAACCTGGTTGTGGCCGCCGCGTTCGCACAAAACAAACGCGAGCGCGACGTTTATGCCGCCTGCATCGAGATCGTCGACCGCTGCGGCCTCGCTGCCAGGGCAAACCGGGTCGCCGGATCGCTGACCCTCATCGACCGCAAAA
>JASHRR010001230.1 GCA_030037185.1 Xanthobacteraceae bacterium
ATTTCGATGAGGCGCGAGGTTGTGCGCTTGAATTCGCTCGCCTCGTAGCCTTCGGTGCCCAAATAGAGGGCTGCCGGCTTGGCTTCGGCGGACGCAAGCAGCTTGACGCCGGCATCGTAAAGCGTGTCGATCAGCATGATGAACCGCTTGGCTTGGTTGCGGTCGGCATAGGTCATGACCGGCACACGATCGATGACGATGGTGTGAAACTCCTGAGCGATTCGCAGGTAGTCGATCGCGCCCAACGGTTGCTCGCACAGATCATGAAAGCTGAAACGCGCCGCCCCCATGGCGGCGCGCGGCACGCGCAGGAGGTGTCCCTTGACAGCGAGGTCGAGCGCTGCGGCCCTGCCGCCGCCGGTGAGACGCCGCCATGCGGCGTCGAGCGCCTTGGCCGCGGTATCATCGGCCGGCACATGCCACACCGGCATATCGATGAGCTTTTCGAGCCGGAAATCGGCCCGCGCTTGGAGCTGCACGATGTCCAGGCGCTGGTTGACGAGCGCGATGAACGGCAGGAACAGGGCACGATTGAGACCTTCCTGATAGAGCTGCGCCGGCTCCATGTTGGATGTCGCCACCACCACAACGCCGCGGTCGAGCAAGCGGGTGAACAGGCGCTGCAGAATCATCGCATCCGCGATATCGGTGACGTGAAATTCGTCGACACACAGGACCCATGCTTCCTCGGCAAGGTCAGCCGCCGTCAGGCCGATCGGGTCCCCGTCGGATATTTCGCCGAACTTCAGTTTGTTGCGATAGATGCGCAGGCGCTCGTGAACGTCGAGCATGAAGGCGTGAAAGTGCACCCTTCGTTTGCGCCTGACCGGGCAGGCGGCGAAAAAAAGGTCCATCAGCATCGTCTTGCCGCGGCCGACGTCGCCCCAAATGTAGAGTCCCTTGAGCGCCGTGTCGTCCTTGACGCGTTTTGCGAACAGCCAACCCAGCGAGGACGATTTGCGCGCCAGCCGATGAATCGCAAGCCGGTCATTCAGACGCGCCAATTTGGCGACGACGGCTTCCTGAGCGCCGTCGCGTTCGATCTCGCCGGCCGCAACGAGCGAGGCATATCGAGCGGAAAAGGAATCGGCCATTTGTGTGTGTGTCAGATTGGCAGGATGGCAATCGTCCGGGATCATCGGCAGGGCCGGCTACGAGCACCGGCAAGATTCGCTATCGGGCGATGCGCATTGGTGCTTCAGGCGACAAGCGGATACTCGGCCTCGACCACATAGGGACCGCCGCCGACGGAAGCGCGCGAGGAATACAGGACGAAGCGCGACACGGAAAATGGCGGCGAGCGAAACGGCTGCCTAATGGCGAGAAAGTCGGCCACTTGGCGGCTTGAGGTATCGCGCAGGCGGGCGAGCGTGACATGGGGCCGGTATTTGCGTTCGGGCTCGAGCCCGACCCTCTGCATGATCCGTTCGTGGTCGGCTTGAAGCTCGATGAGGTGGGCGGTGGGCGCGACCGCCGCCACAACGACGCGCGGCTTGTTGCCCCCAAACGAATCGAGGCCATCAATCCTAAGGTCGAAGGCCGGCCGCTCTACCCTGGTGAGCAAGCCGGCTATTTCCTCAGCCAGTGTGTCGTCGACGTCGCCAATGAAACGCAGCGTCAAATGGTAGTTTTCCGGGTCAATCCAGCGCGCGCCCGGCAAACCACCGCGCAGCCTTGCCATCGATTGCACGATTTCCGACGGAAGTTCGAGGGCGGTGAACAGGCGGGGCATGGCTTTAAGGCTGCGAAAAGGCGAGGGCCACGACGGGCACCGCTTCATGTGAGGTTGCGGCGGCGTAATGCAACCGGCGCGAAAGTCCGGCCGTTCGATGTCAGCGCGACTCCTTGGCACGGGCGATCAACTCCTGAACCTGCGGCAGTATGCGATCGACGATCACCGCAACGCCGGCGGCGGTCGGGTGGAGCCCGTCGCTCTGATTGAGCTTCGGATCTGCGGCAACCCCGGCAAGGAAGAATGGATAGAGGATGGCGCCGGTTTGGGCGGCAAGATCAGGATAGATCGCGCTGAACGCGCGGCCGTATTCGGCGCCCAGGTTGGGGGGCGCCAGCATACCGCACAACAGCACCGGAATTTTCCGCCTCTGCAAGCGCTGCAGCATCGCCTCCAAGGCCTTGCGGGTGATGGCCGGATCGAAACCGCGCAGCGCATCATTGGCGCCGAGCTCCAAGATGACGGCATCGGTACCATCCGGCACCGACCAGTCAAGCCGGGCTAATCCGCCCCCGGCGGTGTCTCCGGATACGCCCGCATTCGCCACCTTGGCGGCGATGCCCTTGGCGCTGAGCGCGCGCTGCAATTGTGCCGGAAACGCCTGATTGGCTACGAGGCCGTATCCGGCGGTGAGCGAATCCCCGAGCGCAACGATGTTGACGAGGCGCTCCGCAGCGCGCGCAGCTGCGGTAATGAGCATCCCTGCGGCGATGACGCAGAGCCATATGACACCGATGCGCCATCCGCCTGTCTTCATTCGCCGGCACGATTTCCCATATGATCGCGGCGGCCCTCCCGGACCACCCACACGCACGAGCGCAAACCCCATGGACGACACCTCGCCAGGCACGAGCCCCCTTATACCGGCAATTTCCCTTGCGGGTGTCAACCTATCGCTCGGTCAGGGTGCTGCACGCGTTCACATTCTCAAGGGTGTAAACCTTAACGTTGGCCGTGGCGAGGCGGTTGGCCTCATTGGCCCGTCCGGATCGGGCAAGTCGACGCTGCTGATGGTGATCGCGGGCCTCGAACGTCCGGACGAGGGCAGCGTCACCGTCACCGGTCAAGATATCAGCAGGCTCGACGAGGACGCATTGGCTCGGTTCCGCGGCCGCCAAATCGGTATCGTGTTCCAGTCCTTCCACCTCATTCCGACGATGACCGCGCTGGAAAATGTTGCCGTCCCCCTCGAGCTGGCCGGCAAGCACGATGCGTTCGAGCGCGCCGCGGCCGAGCTCAAGGCCGTGGGTCTCGGCGCGCGCCTCGCCCACTACCCGGCCCAGCTTTCGGGCGGCGAACAGCAGCGCGTTGCGCTGGCGCGGGCGCTCGCCCCGCGTCCGGCCATCCTGGTCGCTGATGAGCCGACCGGCAATCTCGACGAAGCCACGGGCCGGGAGATCATCGATCTGATGTTCGCGCGTTTTGCCGCCAACGCCATGACCCTGGTTCTCGTCACCCATGATGCCCCCTTGGCCCGGCGTTGCGATCGCGTCATTCGCCTGCGCTCCGGGCACCTCGAAGAAGAGGTCGCCAACCGATGAATGCTCCGCTCAGCATGCCACCCGCGAGTCGGGGCAACACAGCCGGCTTGACGCTGCGGCTGGCGCTTCGCGAATTGCGCGGCGGACTGCGCGGTTTCTACGTCTTCATCGGCTGCATTGCGCTGGGCGTCATGGCGATTGCGGCGATCGGCTCGGTTGCCGGCAGCCTGGCGGAGGGGCTGGCCCGCGAGGGCCGCGCGATCATCGGCGGCGACGTTGCGTTTTCCTTGATCCAGCGCGAGACCTCGCCGGCGGAGCGGGCATTCCTCGGCTCCCGCGGCGAGCTTTCGAGCGCAGCAACGATGCGGGCGATGACCCGCACCACCGATGGGCGCGCCGCCCTCGTGGAGGTCAAGGCGGTCGATAGCGCCTATCCGCTTTACGGCGACATCGTGGTCGAGCCTCCGGTCGATCTCGCCGACGCATTGGCGCAGCGTGACGGCGCCTTCGGAGCGGTCGCCGATCCTGCTCTGCTGACGCGTCTCAATTTGCGGCCAGGAGCGCGCCTGACAATCGGCGCGGCCACGGTCGAGCTGCGGGCCGCGCTGGTCAGCGAACCCGACAAACTTGCCAGCGGCATCGGCTTCGGCCCGCGTCTGCTGATGAGCGAAGACGCGCTCAGGGCGAGCGGACTCCTGCAGCCGGGCAGCCTCGTGCGATGGCATTATCGCTTGCGGCTGCCCAACAGCACGGCCGCCGATGACGCGGCGCAAACGATCGAGGCTGCCAAAGCGCAATTTCCCGAGGCCGGATGGGAGATTCGCAGCCGCGATAACGCAGCGCCGCAACTGGAACGCAGCATCGAGCGGTTCTCCCAGTATCTGAGCCTGGTCGGACTGACCGCATTGTTGATCGGCGGAGTCGGGGTCGCCAATTCGGCCAAGCATTTTCTCGATCGCAAGCGCGATGTGATGGCCATCCTGAAATCGGTCGGCGCCACCGGTTCGCGGATGGTGGCGATCTATTTCGTCGAGGTGCTCATCCTGGCTTCGATCGGAGTGGTCATCGGCCTCGCCGTTGGCGCGGCCCTGCCGTTCGGCGTCGCGGCAATCTTCGGCGCGATCGTTCCACTACCGCTCGCGCCCGCGCTCTATCCGGGCCAGCTTGCCATGGCCGCCGCCTACGGCCTGTTGACGGCTGCCACATTCTCGCTTTGGCCGCTCGGCCGCGCCCACGATGTGCCGGTGTCGGCGCTGTTTCGCGATCAGGTCGCGCCGCTGCGGCGGTTGCCGCGCGCGCGTTATATCGTTGCCGCAGCGATCGCGGCGGCCGCGTACGTCGCATTGACCCTGGCGACCGCGTCTGATCGCAAGATCGCCGCAATCTTTATCGTGGCCGCCGTTACGGTATTCGGCCTGTTGCGCCTGACCGCGAGCTTGGTGATGATCCTCGCCGCCCAAGCGCCGCGGTCGAAAACCACCGTCCTGCGCCTGGCGATTTCGAACATCTTCCGACCGGGCGCCCTGACCCCGACCATCGTGATGTCACTCGGGCTCGGGCTCGCATTGCTGGTCGCCGTGCTCGAGGTCGACGCTACGCTCAGCCAGCAATTCGCAGCCGCAATCCCCGAGCGGGCGCCGTCATTCTATTTCATCGACATTCCATCCAACATCGCCGAAAAATTTGACACGTTCGTGCACGATCAAGCCCCGCGCGCAAATCTCGAACGCGTGCCGATGCTGCGCGGGCGCATCGTCAGCGCAAGGGGCGTGCCGGCCGAAGACCTCAAGGCGAAACCCGAGGCGGCGTGGGTGCTGCAAAGCGACCGCGGCATGACCTACACCACGCAGCTGCCAATGGGATCGCGCCTCGTTGCCGGCCAATGGTGGCCGCCCGATTACTCCGGGCCGCCGCTGGTGTCGCTCGAAAAGCAGATTGCCGACGGCCTCGGCCTGAAGATCGGCGACGAAGTGACCGTCAACGTGCTCGGGCGCAATCTCACCGCCCGCATCGCCAATCTGCGTGCGGTGGATTGGAATTCGCTTGCCATCAATTTCGTGCTGGTTTTCTCGCCCACTGCGCTGCGGGGTGCTCCGCATACCGAGATCGCCACGGTGACCTATCCGGGCGGAAGTACTGTCGCCGAAGAGATTGCACTATTGAAAGCGGTAACCGACGCGCTGCCAGGCATAACCGCCGTCCGCGTCAAGGACGCGCTGGACACCGTCGCAAGCGTTGTCAGGAATCTGATGCTGGCGGTGCGCGCCGCGAGTTCACTTACTCTCATCGCGGCGGTGCTGGTGCTGGGTGGCGCGCTTGCGGCCGGCCACCGCCATCGCGTTTACGATGCCGTTATCCTCAAGACGCTCGGCGCCACCAGGATTCAGCTGATTGCCGCCTACGCGCTCGAATATTTGTTACTTGGCGCGGCGACAGTTCTGCTCGGTGTGGCGGCCGGATCGGTCGCCGCCTGGCGCATTGTGGTAGACCTCATGACGCTACCATTTCACTGGCACAGTGGGCCAAGCGTGGCGGCGGCGGCAATCGCCGTCGTCATCACGATCGCTTTCGGGCTGATCGGCACGTGGCCGGCGCTTGGTCGCAAGCCAGCGGCCGTGCTGCGGAATTTATAAAGATTTTACGTAAATAAATTCAGCGACGATCGGTCGCGATCACTTTTGCCGTGCGGTAAGGTGCCGCCGGCCGGCCGCCCTTGAGATGTTTTAATGCTCCGCCAATATCGATTCGGACGGATACTCCGGCGGGTCGTGGGGCGTCCCGGTTGGGCGATTTGCTCGTTGCCAGACGTTCGATCCGGGGTTCGATCATGGCGCAGGTCAATCGCGACATTTCAAGTTCGACACTTGGTGCCCCGGTAAGCGCCGCCGAGGTGGACGCCATCGATGCGGGACTGCGCGCGCATCTGCTGTCCGTCTACAACTACATGGGCTTGGGCTTGGCCGTCACCGCAATCGCGGCGCTCGGCATTTATGTGATCTCGGTGACGGACGACGTGACGGCAGCCGCGCGGGTATTGCGCGGCGGCGCCGAAAGCTCGGCGCGCCTTGGGGGCAACCTGTATCTCACTCCGGTTGGCTACGCATTATTCGCGAGCCCGCTGAAATGGGCGATCATCCTGGCGCCGCTCGCGCTCGTGTTCGGTTTGAATTTCGGCATCGAGCGGCTGCGCCCTGCCGTCGCTCAGCTTCTATTCTGGCTCTATGCAGCGCTGATCGGCGTGTCGCTCGGCTCGGTCTTTATGATCTACACCCACACCTCGGTGGCGCGCGTGTTTTTCATCACCGCAGCTTCGTTTGGCGCACTGTCGCTTTGGGGTTACACCACAGGGCGGAATCTGACCGCATTAGGCTCGTTCCTGCTGATGGGCCTGTTCGGGATCGTCGTCGCCGGCTGTGTCAACCTGTTGCTGGCGAGTTCGGCTTTGCACTGGGTCGTCTCGGCGGTCGGTGTCCTGTTGTTCTCCGGGCTCACCTTGTGGGATACCCAACGCCTGAAAAAAGAGTACATCTACGGCGCCATGGACGGCGACACCGCCGAGCGGACGGCGATCATGGGCGCGCTGTCCCTGTACCTCGATTTCATTAACCTGTTCACCGTGCTGGTGCAGCTGTTTGGGGAGCGCGAGGACTAGTCGGAGGCACCGCGTTGCGGTCCGCCCGGGCCTCCCCAGGCGTCAACTAAATCGTCGCAGCCGTCTTCTCGACGCGATTGGTAAGTACTACACTAGGGGTTGTTTCGGTGCTTGCGCTCGGCGCCACACCCCTGCCGCCCACAGGCCATTCTGGGCGAATGAAAGGACGCATCGATGTCGAATTTCGACCGGAACTATGCCCCGTTTCGCGGCGTAGCGACCGATCGCGCGGTCGCATACGATATGGGCCTGCGCGCCCATATGATCCGCGTCTACAACTACATGGCTGGCGGCGTTGCGCTCACCGGCGTGGTCGCATGGTTGACCTACCAAATGGCCGTCGTCACCAATGCCTCCGGAGCCATAGTGGGTCTGACGCCGTTTGGGCACGCGCTGTTCGGTACGCCGTTGATGTGGCTCGTCGTACTCGCTCCGCTTGGCCTCGTGTTCTTTATGAGCTTTCGGATCGGGCATATCCAAGCCTCAACCGCGCGGCTGTTGTTCTTCATATATGCGGGGTCCGTCGGGCTGTCCCTCGCCACACTCTTCATGGTGTATACGGCAACCTCGATCACGAGAGTGTTCTTCATCACGGCCGCCTCCTTCGGGGCACTCAGCCTCTACGGCTACACGACGACTCGCAGTCTCGATGGGATGCGTTCGTTCCTTTTCATGGGACTGATCGGCCTCCTGCTTGCGATGTTGGTCAACGTGTTTTTGGGAAGCTCGATGCTGCAGTGGATGATTTCGATCATCGGGGTCGGGATCTTCGCCGGGCTGACCGCCTACGACACGCAGGCGATCAAGGAGATGTATGATCCGATGGATGA
>JASHRR010001231.1 GCA_030037185.1 Xanthobacteraceae bacterium
ACTGAAGGCTCTCATGGGGCACAAAGACTCGCGGAGCACTTCTATCTACGTCCAGGGAGTTGCAGGCTTGATTAAAGGGTTATGGGATTAGATGTCACTTTCCAGATTCCGCCAGGAGTTCCCCCGCCTCGAGCCGCTAGCGCGTCGTATCGTCGAGCTCCTGGCCAGACCACACAGATGTCCCGGAAGAGGCCGCCGAGCTCCTGGCCTTCCTCCTCGCTATCCATTACGGCGTAGAAGTAGACGAAGGCGTCCCGCGCCGAGCCATGCGCCGGCGTGTGATAGCGATGGTGAACCAGTACAATGCCGGACGAGCAGGACCGGCTCTACGCTGAGCCGCGGGTGCATTGAACTATGTCCCACGGATCAATCCGCGTTATCCGCCCCGGCGGCAATATGGACAAATGCTGCTGTGCGCACTGCATTAGAACACGTGGCTATCTGGCCGTGATGGACGGCAACATGCCGGAACGACCGGCCGAGATAACGACGAACCAGGACGCGGTGCAGTTCTTCCGGTTTTTGGCTTACGCTCTTGGAAGTCCAGAATAGGTACATTAATGGACCTCGCAGCCTTCGCCAAAGTATCAACGCAGCTTGCTGCCAGAAAAGCCTCTTTCTCGATGATGATTTTCCGGCGCTCCGAAAAGCCGGTAGGAGGTTGATGCTAGCCGTAACCAGCCATCTTGTTGTTTCGGCGATAACTTCGTTATCGCTCTAGACGGCGGCGAAGGGGCTGGCTTGAGCGGTCAGCCGGCACAACCGGGTCGTATCGAAGGGTTGTTGTCGATCATCGGCCGGAGCGGAGCGACTTGATCACGCAGTCGCAACCCGGGGCTCCGTCCGCGACTGAACCCTGACCGAAGAGGCCGACCGCCTCGGCGCCCTCGCAGATCGCACGATCAGGTTCCCTGTTGGGCGGCCGTCGCGGTGGATTGGACGGCCTCGCCAAGCTGCGCAGCTGACGCCACCTCTGTCAGCACTGGTTGAACCGACGGTGCCAAGCTGTTGCCATTGTTGCCAAACAATCCTAGCGCTTCCGGCGCTAATGCGGCGAAACCGGAGACGCCGCGGAAAATGGTTCCGGCCTCGATGGCATTAAGTGCAGCCTGTCCGGAATGGCCGACACTGGCCGCCGTCGCAATCTCATCTGCAACGGTTTGTGCGGTGTCGAGGATATCGCTGGACGCGCCGAGGTCGCTCGCCAGGTTGGTAATGCCGGGCATCGCCCCGACGGCAGTGTTGATGACGCCCCACACATTGCTGCCGTTTGCCGCGGCGTAGGCCTGGTCACCGACGGTCGCGGCATCCTGGATGATGGTGGAACCTGTCGCGCCGTCGACGAACCCGCCGACGTCGCTGGTGAGGTCGGCCAGCGCTCCGGCATTGGCGATATCATAGAAGCTGGAGACACCGCGGAAAATGCTTCCGGCCTCGATCGAATTAAATGCAGCCTGTCCGGATTGGCCGACACTGGCGGCTGTCCCAATCTCGTCTGTAACGGTTTGTGCCGTGTCGAGGAGATCGCTGGACGAGCCGAGGTCGCTCGCCAGGTTGGTAATGTCGGGCATCGCCCCGACTGCGGTGTTGATCACGCCCCACACATTGTCGCTGTTCGCCGCGGTGTAAGCCTGGTCACCGTATTGGGTGACGGTCGCCGCGTCCTGGATGGTGGAACCTATCGCACCGCCGACGAACCCGCCGACGCCGGCGATGCCGCCGGCGAGGTCGGCCAGCCCGCCAGCAACATTTCCGTT
The DNA here is from genome assembly GCA_030037185.1 of Xanthobacteraceae bacterium. The sequence continues at coordinate 1,758 of JASHRR010001231.1, forward strand.
GGCGATATCATAGCCGCCTGTCGTGCCCAGATAGGCGGCAGCGGCGATCGGCCCGACCCCGGGGATGGCCGCCAACGCAATGGGAGCGATCGCTTCCAAGGCGTGCAGGATGCTGCCCCAAAATCCTGTTTCCTTAGTGACACTCAGCTTCCCATTCGTGTCGAGCGTCACATCGTAAGTACCCCCCGGTGCATGCACCTTCTCCGACAGCTTCTTGCGCTTGTCCACGGGCGTCGCAGCCATCTCGGCCTCAAGCTGGTCCTCGGCGGCGTCGATCAACACTTGGTCACGGTAGCCGTCCCCAAGGTCAGGAATCTGTTGGATGGAATTCGCGCCCGGCCCGGTGTTGCGCACCAGCAAATGTTCCTGTTTGCCATTGGCATCAAAGATCGTTATTCCAATTGACAGGGCTTGGCCGGAATCTTGGCCCGGCGCCGATCGCTCTATGTTGAGCAGTCTTTCGGCATCGGCGACCTTCGCTTGCGCGGCCTGATTGCGTGCTGACGTCTCGATCGCATCCTTTTGCTGTCCAGTTAGCTTCAGTCCTTCGGCTTCCAATCTCGCCACAGCCTCTTTTCCCGGATCCACTTGCGGGTTCTGGTCAGCGGCCTTGGTCAACAGCGAGTTCAGGTCGTTCGCGCTGATCTGCCCGCTGCGGTAGAGCTGCATGAACGCGGCATCCTCGGAATGCTCCCTTTGGCCGCTCGGCAAGGTCTGCGCCTGTTGCTCTACCGCCTGCCATGTGGACTGCAATTGAGCGTTTGTCATGTCGGATGGGGGCCCGGCGAAAAGGGACGTAGTGCTGCTCGACGACGGATAGGTTGTCGAAGCGACGGGCATAAGTGATGCCTCCTGCGGCTGCTCTCCGGGATTGAGCCGATGCTCGGCTCTGCGGCTATCATTCAGATTAACTGATATTATGGTGCGTTTTATGGAGTCGGCAATACATTTCGATGATAAGATTGTATTCATGATATTGTATACTGAACAATGTGGCCTCTCATGGAACCCGGCAACCGGGTCTCAGTTGCTGCGGCCCCGCTTGCTCGATTACATCGCGAACTCCCGACTGTCGTCTTTCTGAGAAGGGCCGCGGGCGATTCCGTGCGGACAGGTAAGCCGCCGGCATCACCGGGCTGCGGAACGTATTAGCGCGATCGGTAGGCTGGTGTTTTGGGAGAGATCCCCTTCACGTGTATCTTTCTCCTGGAAGGCGCATTGCGTGGGATGCGGGCGTGACCTGGGCGCCGGGGAACTCCGCAGCGATTCCGGGTGAGTTGGCATTCGATGGCAATGAGGCGTCACTCACGCTGAAAAGCAACCAGCAAAGCTGCGTCACGGTGGGTGATGACATGACGGGTGATCCGCTTACCCAATCCGCGTCCGCTCACGATGAGCATTGGATCGGCGTCGGGTGCGCGCCAGGCCCGGGGCCTCGGGCAACCGTGCGCCTTACGTCACCAGATAGGATTCTGTTCGTATTAGAGCGCAGGCCGGGCTGAGTACGGGTAACCTATCTGTACCCCCGCGCGCCGTAGCGCAGAAGCGGGTGAGAGGCGGGTCACCGGCTGGCTCCGCCAATCTGACCTTGCGGCGAGTGATCGGCCCGCGCGACTTCAAACCAGTGCGCGTCTCGTTGCCAATGCCGGTTTAAACCTGACCCACACTGCGCCCGAGTCAATCCGACCCACAGGGAAACATCGGCTGCTGTAACGGGTGTGCGATGATGCCGGGCTGCCGCTTGTTCTCCAGCCGGTAGCTCTCGCCCGGTTATCACACGACAGCGGACGCGGTCGAACTCGGTCAGGATGGGATCGCCGGCGAACGCCTGGCCCCTGCCGTCGTTGACGAATTCACACTGACGTGCGGAAGCGTTTTTTCGCGAGCGCGTTGGCGAATTGCGTCCACGTCCCCCGACGGGACATGATCGAGAATTCTCAGGCCCTTACACCGGAGTCCCTTCCGGTTCTGCTTATTCATCGATCCAGCTATTTGTTGCTGACGCAGCTATTCTGCCGCAAGAAAGTCGCGCCGTGAACGTGTTTCACGATGTGGGCGGATTGAGTTGCTGCGTCGATCAATCGCACGTCGACGCGAACCGCCGCAACGTTATGATTCTTTGAAGTGAGTCTGTGCCTTGCAACGGCCCAAAAACGCAATGATCGGGACAATGCCGGTAAGACGGTGGATTGACAGGTGAAGCCTCGGCCCAGTTGCGCTCCAAGAATCAAGCGCTTCGAAACCATGGAGACGAACGGCCGACAACAATCTACCGAATTTGGCGCGAGCCCGCCTCGCTGACACCGCAACAGACAAGCGGCCCGCTCAGTACACGGCGAGAGGCAGCAAGACCAGTAAATTTGGCCCGTAGTCACCGCGGGCAGCCTATCCCGACCGTCGTAATTTATGATGAGGCGCTATGATCTGGATGAAATCGCAGCTCTCATGATCTCGCTAATGTTCGATCATGGGCGGGCCAACTTAGGGAAAGCAGCGATGAGTGACTACTCGAGACGTCTTGACGTAAGTATCGAAGGACCTTGCCGTCCGGAGAAGAGCGGGCTGGTGGCGTCGACGTCTTCCGCGCCGTGGATTCCGCGTATCTCTCACGAAATCCTTCGGGACCTTGGCATGTCGGACGATGCCATCGCGCGGTACTTCTGCCGGTTCCGACATGGCCAACTGGAGCAAATCGTCCAAACGGTCCTGCATAAACGCGGTTGGATGTGTCGTAGATGGCGAGGATACGTGATGACGAAGGAGCGTCATGGCCAAACGGGAATATCACACCGAGCAGACAGAGACCGGGACGCCGTTTAGTTCAGTCCCGTCGGTGTTCGTTCGGAAAAAAGCACACACATAATTGCGTGAAATTCGAAGCTGCTCGACAGATTTCAGGAGACCGCAGCCGGCTCGTTTGAAATGGTGATGGGAGACGCCCAGCATGGCCGACGGAAACTCACAATGATAGAGATCGCAGTTGGGTTGCTGCCTGGCGGGTGCTTCGTAGCGCGACTTCAGCAAACGGCGGCAGGTTTGCCGTGTCCGCCCAGCTGTCCGGACGCAGCGCATGGCTGGTGCGACCGCTCCTCAACACCTCATTTCCGTACGGTCTTTGGCCCTATGTTGAACTGGTGGGTCGCCGTTGCAATGCTCATCCCAGCCCTGTGAATCACTGGGGTTTGGCAAGACCAGCGTTCCCGGTCCGGGTCGAACGACAATCGGCTGAAAAGTTCGCACCTAGTTGGATTTTTGACGTTCGCCTTGATTCATCTTCGTTCAGCCGAGTCACTTATATTCCTTCACTGTCAGGCCAATTCCGCGACGTGAAAAAATCCGGGCTAGCGAGCCCATCCAGCGCCGTTCATTGGCGCCCGGCAATATGGTAATGTGTTGCGCACGGTTGGACCTGCTAACGACCGCGCGGGGGGGGGACATGCCAATCAACTACAATATCAGCGACCATCTTGCGACAAATGCCGATATCCTTGTTGATGCATTCGGCGGCGCGCTGAAAAAGCTGCTGGTGGATCGAAGGGACCCGGAAGCGTTAGTTGTCGCTAAACATCTCATCTCTATCGCTAAGGCGGGTGAGCGCAATCCGGCGCGACTGCGTGACCTTACCGTACAAGCCGTCCGGATCGAGCGGCGACGGTTGCGAGCCGCAATTCACGGCCACCTATTGCGATCCTTCATCACTGGCTTTTGGGCGACCCATCTACTGTAGATGCCCGCCTCGACCAGCGAAAACAAGCCTGAAAGCTGATGAAATGACACATCAACGCGGCCCGCAGAAGGAGCGCTCCAGGGTCCACCATGAAGATTACACTGAAAATGGGAATTGCCACCTATGACGAGATTGCCGCCGCTCAATTGGCGGTGAGATTCCGGACGATCAGCAAAGTTCTCGTCCGAGGAATCGTTCATTCAGGGTTGGTCGGCGACGACAGCATGCACATCCAGCAAAGACGACGAGTTGATAGACTTGTTGCGGATCAGATCGCAGGTCAGATCGAGGACGCGCCGGCCGCCGAAAGGATCGGGCAGGTCAAGACTTTTGAATCCGGATCTGCTCCGAGTGCTCCGCAACCGCGTAACGCGCG
>JASHRR010001232.1 GCA_030037185.1 Xanthobacteraceae bacterium
CGAGATGGCATCGAGCACGCGGGGCAGCACGTCGCGGGCCTCCTCGTGCATGAAGGTCACACGCCGCGGCAACACTGACGGGCTGGAGCGGCCATAGCCGGAGCGGGAATACGCGAACACGCCGAGGCCGGTCGCCTCGGCAAGGCGCTTTGGAAAATCGCCCCACATCCCAACGGACCCGAGGCCCTCATGCAGCAACACCCAGGTCGCGGCTTTACCGGGACGAGGTCCGATCATTTTATACTCGAGCCGGCTTGGTCCGATGTCCAGGAAACCGTCGTCAGCCAAATCCATGTTGCCTAAATCCCGGGATAATCGGCCTGAACATCAGCGGCGGCGGCAAATCTGTGCGGTGAGCATGGGCGCCTCGACCGGTCCATCAGGACCCGCGAGGGCCGCCCCGGCGCCGAACACGGCAGGGCAACTGGATGATGACGCCGAGCGCATGACCACACGGGCAGCGTGCTCGGATCGGCATGCCGACCGCGTGGTGCATCACCACCAGACAGACGAGCAGCCGCGGATGCGGCGCAATGATCGCGATCCGATACCTCGGATAACATATGTCCGCAAGAATCGCGATCGAATAACTGAGATACGACGGCACATGGTCGCTGTGATCGCGACATAAAGTTTGCGGATTGCGATCAGCTCGACTCCATTCCGAACTACCAGGGTCGCGGCCTGCGCCAGCACGGCGCCGAGCACAAGGGTTTCGGTGAGCGTCGCGAACGTCGCAGATAGGCTCCCACTATGTAGAGCGCCCCATGCGGCCCAAGTTGACAAGGTCGATGATGCCGAACAGCAGGAACAGCAGCCGCATTGCCGGCTGTGTTGAGGCACTGTTCGACGGGGAGGAGCATCGAACCTTAGTTTCCAAGGCCCGCCACCGTCGCGCCGGACATCAAATGACCCGAGTCACCGTTGTGTGGTTTGCGTTCAGCGATGCACCGCCTGGTTGGCGGGCGGCCCACGGATCAGGAGCAGTGCGCTCACACCTGCCAGCGCCGCCAGACCTGCGCCGACGAGCGCGGCTACATGGGCGCTTGCGACCAAGGCGGCGCGAGATCCCTGCTCGGCGAAGACGAACCCCAGGAGCGCGGTCGCGATCAGTCCGCCCAAGCGCGCCACCGCGCTGTTGAACCCTGACGCCGCGCCGACATGATCGGCATTGACGGAGTTCATCACCGTGGCCGTGAGCGGCGCGACGCACACAGCCATGCCGAGCGCGACCACCAGCGTCGGCGGCAGCACCTCGTACCAGTAGCTGGCATCGGCCGCACCGACGCGAAGATAGAGCGCAAGCCCGACCGCCACGATGAGCGCGCCGAGCCCCGACGGCAATCGTCCGCCGACCCGCGAAGTGAGCCGTCCCATCAGCGGTGACGCGAAGCCGATCAGGATCGGCACCGGCAGCATGGCGGCGCCTGCTTGAATCGCGCTGTAAGCTTCGGCGCGGATCAGGACGAATGGCAAGAGCACGATGAGACCGCCGAGCGCGGCGTAAAGCAAAAAGGTCAGGAGCGTCACACCCGCAAAGGTGGAGCTGCGCATCAGGAACAGCGGCACGAGCGCGTCTTCGCCGCGCTTGAACTCAAGAAAACCGAACGCGGCCAGCAAGGCGAAGCCAACCGCTGCCGTACCGATCGACCATAGCTCATCGGCCCCGGGCTTTGCGGCCGCAGTCAGCGCCCAGGTGCACAGCCCCAGCGACACAGCGCCAAGGAGCGCACCGAGCCAGTCCAGCCGTGCGCCGCCCCGGCGGTCGCGGCTCTCCGACACAAAGCGCCACGCGAGCCACGAGGCGGCGAGCCCGACCGGCAGGTTGATAAGAAAAATCGTGCGCCAGCCCACCGCATCCACCAGCCAGCCGCCGATGAGCGGGGCGATAGCGCCCGCAAGGGCGCCGACGCCCGCCCAGGTGCCGATCGCCTGGCCCTTAGCGTTGTCGTCGAAGGCTGCGCCAAGAAGCGCCAGGCTGTTCGGCAACAGCATTGCCGCCCCGATACCTTGCGCAGCACGTCCGGTAAGCATGATCGCGAGCGTGGGTGCGGCCGCACAGACAAGCGAGGCTGCGAGGAACAAGCCGGTGCCGATCAAAAACAGGCGCCGCCGGCCATAGTGATCGCCTGCCGCGCCGCCGACAAGGATCAGCGCCGTGAGCGCCAAAAGATAGGCGGTGATCAGCCAGGCGAGCCCGTCTGGCCCTGGGTGCAGGTCACGCTCGAGGGCGGGAAGCGCAACGTTGATGACAGAGCCGTCGATGAAGGCGAGGCCCGAGCCCAGGATCGAGGCAGCGAGCGTGGCGGTCGGATGCCGGCACGGCCGCGCGGCGGTCGCCAGCGCGAGATCGACATCGCACGGGCTGAGCACCGCTGTGCTCATGTCGCAACCACAGACGAGGGGCCTGATAGGACGAAGTCCACGGAGCCGGGCTCGATCAGCTTTTCGATCTTTTGCCGGCGCACCTGCAGCCTCTGCTGACCGTCCTTGGAGATCACTTGGATCGGCAGGGAGCCCATCTTGCGGCCGAGATGATCGAGCGCGAGTTCGAGGGAGTTGCGCATGTTGCCGATCCGGGCCGGCGGGCCACTGAACGTGCTGACAAAGCTGATCTTGATGCTCTTTTGCTGCGCCAGGCCCGGCACGCTTAACGCCGTTAGCATGGCGCCGGTCGCCACCAGGTTGCCGACCGCCAGTGTCTTGTTCACGAGATCCTCTCCCCTTGAAATTCGTTGTGTCGCCTGCTCGCCCGCCCGGGGGCCACAAGGTTGCCCGACACGGCTGTAGGAACCTTGTGGCCAAGCAGCGGCAGGCGGGGGCAGCCTCATCGCGCCACTCTATCGAGCCGGCGCCTCGGCGCGCAGCTTGAAACGCTGAATCTTGCCGGTTGCGGTTTTCGGCAGGTCGCTGCGGAATTCGATCCAGTGAGGGAACTTGTAGGGCGCGAGCCGTTCCCGGCAATGCTCTTTGAGGTGCTGGGCGGTTTTGTCGCTCGCCACGGCGGGAGGCTTCAAGACCACGAAGGCCTTCGGCTTGATCAGGCGGTTTTCATCCGGCCATGCCACCACGGCGGCTTCAAGCACGTCCGGATGGGTGAGCAGCGCGCCCTCGACCTCGAACGGCGCAACGTAGATGCCGCCGACCTTGAGCATGTCGTCGCGCCGCCCGCAATAGACGTAATAGCCGTCCTTGTCCTCGATGTATTTATCGCCGGAGCGCGTCCATTCGCCGAGGAATGTGGTGCGGGACTGCTCGCGGTTATTCCAATACATTGCGGCGCTGGTCGGCCCGCGCACCTGCAACTCGCCAAGCTCACCGGGCTTGACCACGGTGCCGTCGTCGCCGACGAGTCGGATATCGTACCCCGGCACCGGCTTGCCGGTGGTGCCGTAGCGCAGGTCGCCGATGCGGTTCGACAGGAAGATGTGAAGCATCTCGGTCGAACCGAGCCCATCGAGGATATCGACGCCGTAGCGCGCGCTCCACCGTCGCCCTACGTCCTCGGGCAGAGCCTCGCCGGCCGACACGCAGATCCGCAGCCTAAGTTCGTCGCGGACAGGCGCGGCGGCGCTCGCAAGGAATGCCGCATAGAAGGTCGGCACGGCGAAGAACGTCGTGACCGGATATCTGCGCAAGAGCTCAGCGACTGTCTCCGGCGTCGGCCGGCCCGGCATCAAAACCGTGGTGGCGCCGATCGCCATCGGGAACGTCATGGCATTACCGAGGCCATAGGCAAAAAACAGCTTTGCCACCGAATACACGAGATCGTTTTCTGTCAGGCCAAGCAACGGCCCGCCATAGAGGTCCGCGGTGAGCCGCGGATTGGCGTGCACATGCACAGCGCCTTTGGGCTGACCGGTCGAGCCGGAGGTGTAGAGCCAAAAGCACATGTCATCGCATGTGGTGGGCGCCGTATAGTCCGGCCCGGACGCGCTTTCCAAAAGGTCTTCCAGCCGGCCGTGGCCATGACCATCGGCCCCGGACACGACCACCGCCTTGAGGTGTGGGCACGTCTTGATCAGCGGAGCGAACCGCCCGTAGAGTTCCTCGGAAACGACCAGCAGCTTTGCCCGGCTATCGTCGAGCATGAACCGGTAATCGTTCTCGTGGAGCACCGTATTCAGCGGAATCGCGACGACGCCGGCCTTGATGGCGCCAAGAAACGCCGTCGGCCAGTCGATGGTGTCGGTGAGGCAAAGCAGGATGCGGTCCTCGGGTGCGATACCGAGGTTGCGAAGCACATGGCCGAACCGTAAGACGCGCTGCGCCAGGTCGCCATAGGTCCAGCTTCCGCGCGGATCGATGAACGCCGGTTTGCCGGATCTCCCGGCAGTCAGGTTGCGGCGCAAGATGTCGTCGGCGAAATTGTACACGCGCGGAATGGCAGCATTCGGACCGGCTGCCGGGAACGCGAATGTCTCACCCATTATCCCCACCTGCCTTTCTTAAGGCATACCGGTATGTCGAACCGTTTCTCCATGGCTGCGGTTGTCCCGCGATCCGCGCCTTGCTCGCGGCTTCCACCTTTCGACGCATGCCGGGAAGAGGAATGCCCGCGACAACATCAAGTCAGGGGACCGACATGGCGCCGGAGAACTGGTTTTGACCACATCGAAACGTGCACTGTAGCTAAGCTTAGGCCACTTGCATAATGCCTCAAAACAGGAGCCGACATCATGAAACCGACCTTGCAGCCGGGCATTTCGCTGGTGCGCCGCGTTCCGGTGGGAAAGGACAAGACAATCTCCTTCATGGGCGAGGAGGGACGTGTCTACGCGACGCCTTATCTGATCGGGGATATCGAGCACACCTGCCGCAATCTTATTCTGGATCATGCCGAGCCTGACGAGGATTCGGTCGGAGTCGAAGTGGCGATCAAGCATCTTGCCCCAACCTTGCCCGGCTCGACGATCGAGATCGCCGCCACCGTGACTGCGGTCGAGGGGCGCAAGGTGATTTTCGCGGTGACCGTGAAGGACGAGATCGATACCATCAGCTCCGGCTCCCATACACGTTTCGTGGTCGACAAGGCAAAGACGATCGAGCGCCTGAAAGCGAAGGCGGCGAAGCTTGAGACCCGTCGCCCAGGTTAAGGGGCCGGGAAAAGGACCGCCTTGCCCGCATTGGCAGGCCGCCCCGGAGTGCGCTTTAAGCTTATCATCGAGACCGCCAGAGGCCCGCTCAATCCGGCTACGCTTTCTACGATCCGCATAGAGGAGACGCTGTGTCTGAGGAACCGGGGCCGTTCATGTTCGACCGCGAGGTCGAAACGATGCCGCGGCGCAATCTCGCGGCGCTGCAGTTGCGGCGGCTCAAGAAATCGCTCGCGTATGCCTACCAGAAGGTCCCCCACATCAGGCGCAAGTTCGAGGCAGCAGGCGTGACGCCGGAGACGCTCGGTTCGCTCGCTGATGTCGCGCGCTTTCCGGTTACCGAGAAAGCCGATCTGCGCGACACCTATCCGTTCGGCCTGTTCGCGGCGCCGCGCGAGCAGGTGCTGCGCCTCCACGCCTCGTCCGGCACCACCGGCAAGCCGACCGTCGTCGGCTACACCAGGGCCGATCTCGATCTGTGGTCGGACCTGATGGCGCGCACGCTCGCCTGCGCGGGAGCGCGCCCGGGCGACATCGTCCACAACGCCTACGGCTACGGCCTGTTCACTGGTGGGCTTGGTTTCCATTATGGGGCAGAACGCCTCGGCTGCACTGTCGTGCCGATGTCGGGCGGCGGCACTGAGCGGCAAGTGATGCTGATGCGCGATTTCGGCGCCGCCATCCTGTGCGCAACGCCGTCCTATGCGCTCAACATCGCGGAAGTGGCGGCCGGCATGAGTGTCGATATCGCCCAATTGCCGCTGCGCTACGGCGCTTTCGGCGCCGAGCCGTGGAGTGAACCGATGCGGCGCGATCTCGAAAGGCGCCTCGGCATCAAGGCGGTGGACATCTACGGCCTATCGGAAATTCTCGGTCCCGGGGTGGCGGCCGAGTGCCACGTCGCCCAAAACGGGCTGCACGGGTGGGAGGATCACTTCCTGTTCGAGGTCGTCGATCCCGAGAGACTGGAGCCCGTGCCCCTGGGGGAAGCCGGCGAGCTCGTCGTTACCACGCTTACTAAAGAAGCGCTGCCGAGGGTGCGCTACCGCACCCGCGACATCACGCGCCTGTCCGACGAGCCTTGCGCCTGCGGGCGCACTCACGTGCGCATCATGCGGATCACCGGACGCAATGACGACATGCTCATCATCCGAGGCGTCAACGTCTATCCGTCGCAAATCGAGGCCGTACTGCTCGGCTTCCCGGGCATTGCACCGCACTGTCAGATCGCGCTCACGCGAGACGGGCCGCTCGATGCTATGACCGTAGAGGTGGAGCGCACGGGAGATGCGCCCGGCGATGGGGCGGCACGCGCGAAGCTCGCGTTGGACGTGCAGCATCGCCTCAAGTCGATGATCGGCGTGACCTGCACGGTCCTCGTCAGGGCGCCGGGCGAGTTGCCGCGATCACAAGGCAAGGCAGTGCGGGTGAGGGATGAGCGTGCGGACACCTGCATGTAGGGAGGCGCGTCTAGCGCCCCGGCAAGAACGCCTCGCTGCAGCCCATAAGCCGATAAGAAGCGAGGCCGATCCATTCGTGGAGGACT
>JASHRR010001233.1 GCA_030037185.1 Xanthobacteraceae bacterium
GCGATTTGCCACCGGCAAGCGCCCATTGCACGGCCGCCTCGATGTCTTTGGGGTCGCTCGGTTTGTAGTAATCCGACATGTCGTGACCGCAGGTCTAACGATGGAGTTCGGTGCGTTCAACGCCGCGCGCAGCTTTTTTCCCATTAGCCTTAGTTGGGTTAGCGGAAGAACCGCTGGTGCGGCGGATTATTTTGCGACCACGCCCGACCAGGGATCAGAATCGCGGAATATCCGCGAAGGGAAGTCGTCCGCCGCTCACATGCATGCGGCCCAGTTCGGCGCAGCGGGACAGTGTCGGGAAAACCTTGCCGGGATTGAGCAACCCCTTCTCGTCAAAGGCGCATTTCAAGCGTTGCTGCTGATCGAGATCGCCCTGCGAGAACATCACCGGCATGAGGTCGCGCTTTTCAACGCCGACACCGTGCTCGCCGGTGAGGACACCGCCGACCTCCACGCACAGCTTAAGGATGTCGGCTCCAAACGCCTCGGCGCGTTCCAATTCGCCGGGCTGGTTGGCATCGTAGAGGATCAGCGGGTGCAGATTGCCGTCGCCGGCGTGAAACACGTTGGCAACCCGCAGACTGTAGATTTGCGACAGCTCCTGCATGCGCAGGAGAACACGCGGCAGCATGGCGCGCGGAATGGTGCCATCCATGCAGTAGTAATCGGGCGATATGCGGCCAACAGCCGGAAAAGCCGCCTTGCGGCCCGCCCAGAACAACAGCCGTTCCTGCTCCGATGTCGATGCGTGCAGCCTCGAAGCCCCGCAGTCGGTGGCGATCTCGCTGACGCGACCGATGAGGTGATCGACTTCGATGCGCGGTCCGTCGAGTTCGACGATGAGAATCGCCTCAACGTCGAGGGGATATCCGGCGTGGACGAATTCCTCGGCCGCATGAATCGCAAGTCTATCCATCATCTCGATGCCGGCCGGGATGATTCCCGCGCCGATGATGCCGCCGACGCAACGCGCCGCCTGCTCCAGGGCCGGAAACCCGACCAGCAAAGCGCGCGCCACCTCAGGCTTTTTGAGGATTCGCACCGTGACTTCGGTGACCACGCCGAGCAGTCCCTCGGAACCGATGACGACGCCGAGCAGATCGTACCCGGCCGCATCAAGGTGCTTGCCGCCGAGCCGGACGATCTCGCCGCTGATCAGCACGATCTCGCAGCCCAGCACGTTGTTGGTTGTCATGCCGTATTTGAGGCAGTGAACGCCGCCGGAATTTTCCGCGACATTGCCGCCGATCGTACATGCGATCTGCGATGAGGGGTCGGGCGCATAATAGAAGCCCTGGTGCTCGACGGCCTGGGTGATCGCCAGATTGGTCACGCCCGGTTCCACCACCGCAACGCGATTGGCAAAATCGATCTCGAGGATGCGGTTGAATTTCGCCATGCCGAGCAGAACGCCGTCGCCAAGCGGCAACGCACCGCCCGAGAGCGAGGTGCCGGCTCCGCGCGGCACCACCTTGATGCCATTCTGATGGCAGTAGCGCAGCACGGCGGCAACCTGACCGGTGGTGTGCGGCAGCACCACAACCATGGGAAGCTGACGATAGGCCGTCAGGCCGTCCGATTGATACGGGCGCATTTCGCGCTCCGTGTCGATCACGCTCTCGGCCGGCACCAAGGTCCGCAGCGCCCGCACGATCCCGCGCCGGCGTCTGAGCACTCCATTGTCCTGAGCTGGCATCGCTACCGGCATGCGAACTTTCCTTTGAATCACCTTCTAGCGCGGAACGGCTGCCGGATGAAACACTTATCGGCCGTGCCACGGCAGGCTTTGGGCAGGCGTTGCCGTGGCACCTGCGCGATTCGCCGTTGACAGCCGGCCTCAAGAGCGCCATTCGAACCAATCGTGGAGGCGCGTTCGCTGTTGGGAGCGCCTGCGGGCGCCAGAAGCCCGAAAATAAATATCAGGAGGATGTCAGATGAGACTTGCGTTGGTTGCGGCAGTCGGACTGGTGGTATCGACCGGAGCAGCGCTCGCCCAGGACGTGGCGGCTGGCGAGACTTCGTTCAGGAAGTGCGCGCCGTGCCATTCAATCGGACCAGATGCAACGAACAAGGTTGGGCCCGTGCTCAACGGCCTGAATGGCCGCCCGGCCGGGAGCGTCGAGGGGTTCAACTATAGCGATGCCAACAAAGGGTCCGGGATCACCTGGGGCGAAGCCGTATTCAAGGAATACGTCAAAGACCCCCGCGGCAAGGTTCCGGGCACCAAGATGGTCTTCGCCGGCATCAAGAGCGAAAAGGAAGTTAACGATCTGTGGTCCTATGTGTCGCAGTTCGACAAGGATGGCAACATCAAGAAGTAACCCGCTCCGGGAGGGCGGGGGCTTTCGCCCCCGGCCTCCAGGGCTTACCACGGGTCAGTTTGGGACGGCGCCAAGCTACGTCGCAGACGGGTTCAAGACGGCGCTTCCTCAACTTTAGGGTTTCTGGAAGGCCAGACCTAGGACCTGAAAAAGCCTGCTTCTCACTCGGGATGTTCAGCCGGTCCGGCTCAAATCCCGGCAGCACGCCCACGCGATCATCACGCACGAGGACGGCAGCCCGCG
>JASHRR010001234.1 GCA_030037185.1 Xanthobacteraceae bacterium
CCTGTGTCGTCGATGATCCAGACTTCGATCGGGCCACGCCGCGTCATCTCCGGCACCACCTGTTCGCGCACCTTGGCGAGCATCTTCTCATCCGACCACGGGGAATCGGCGACAAGGTGCAAGAGCTTCTGATGCTGCACTGAAACGCGTCCCGGATCCGTCACTACCGCCATCGGCTCTACGCTGCGCCGGCCCTCGGTCGCCAGCAGACCTGCGCAATAATCCCGAACAGCTTCTCTCGATCCGCATGACCGAGCACCTTCGTCAGTTCGTTGACGTATGCCGCAAAGCGATTCGCATGTTCGAGTTCGCTCCCGAGACCCATTCCAGCCTCCCGCTGATAGGAATCTCGACAACGATCTGATTCTTAAGCAGGATCATATGCGGCGAACTGACTCAGGTTTATGAGTCAGTGGTACTAACCCGGCAACGTTGCCTTGCGAAACCGCCTCGATCTCGACCGGCGCGTAGGTCATGTGGAACGCGTTTGACCGGCCGATGGAGTTCGCCAGCTTGGCCGACAGACCAATCGGTGCCGCCGGCAATCGCTTCGACCACGCCGGACCTGCGCATGTCCATCAATCTGCGCGTATCTCCCGAGAACGCCAGATCGCGCACACGAGCGTCGCCTCACCGATACGGTGGGCCCGTGCGCATGCGAAACAGGACCGCGTCGGGCAACCGCTCGGTGCCAGCGAGATAGATCGTCACGAGGCGCTCGGTGCGGCGCGACACTGTGCCGATCGTAGCCCGTCCAGTCTTGGCGCGGCCATCGGCCTGACGGTCGAACACGAGACGGCCATCCACGTATACCCGGTGGCGCTCTTGCAACGTCCGCAGGTCCACTGGGCTGAATTGCGTATCCCAGGCCGCAGCGATGATGCAGGCGAGACCGCGGTAGCCGTGCCGCGACGCTTCCTTGACCAGACGCACCGTTTCACCTTCCATCCATCGCTAATGTCTGGGATCGGGGGCGCGATTGCGAACACCGCGGGAGGGGTCGGTACCATGGGCGATCTTCATGCCCTGCATGATGGTCCAGAGCGACCGCCAGACTCTCAAAGTCTTATGCGCTACGCCACGACCGTGCCCCTTTTCAAAGGCGGCACGCCAACGTGACATGGTGCTGAACTCGACAGTATTCGGATCGACATCGCCCCACAGTCGCGGATGCGATACCACCCTGGCCACCAGACCTTATTGCGGGCAGATAGCGCCCGCGCCTCCCACTCAGCGGTCTTGATGTAAGCCTGGAACGCGGCACCAACCGAGCGAGGAGGATATTTACGGACAACTTCGGCCTGGTCGCGCGACAGATCGGAGACATCGACCGGTGCCGGAGTGTCACCGCGCTTCACCCTCTGCCAGCGCTCATTCCACTCGGCAGCGATCTTCCATGCTTCGGCGCTGTCGGGGCCGCAACGGACGATCGAGAAAGCCGAGCGCCTTCATCGCGTCGGGAACCAATAGCCGCGCCCCATTCTCACGATGTAATAGGGAATCTTGACCTTACCCACTGGCAGCGCCTTCCAGAGCCCGCAATCGGTCCTCGACCACGGTTCGAGCATCCATCGCGGTTGGAACCCCTGTTAACTCGGGAAAGAGAGGCGCGGATGGCGCCGTAAGCGCCATCTGTCTACAGCCTCGATCCAGTATCGGCCGGTCGTCGGATCTCGCTCTGGAAAGCTCCGACGTTCAAGCTCGATCAGGCACACTTCGAAGTCGGGGAGCGACATGCCGAGACGGCGTGCAACCGCACTAGGCGGCACGTCACCTCGGTCGGGTATGCGGGCGGATCGGGCCATCGTCTATGCGCCGGCGGTCAAGAAACGCAGGAATGTCATCCAGGTCCGTTGCGCAACGTGAGGCCCGATAAAATTCAAGTCCAGTTTTCATGGGCGAAAATGTTAGGAATGTTCGGAAAATTGGGCGCTGAGGCTTCCCCGCGGCAGACCCCCTCGGCTCGTCCCGTTGGTCATGCCCGAACTAGCTTAGCTAGATCTGACGTAGTGCGGGGTCACGGCTTGTTGCCGGAATAAACAATCATTGGCGACCCGGCATATCTCCAGGACCACAAAAACCAGGCGTGATTTTCGCTCGGCCCCATGCCGTTTCGGCTCTCAAACCAAAGAATGCGCTTGAGCAGAACGAGCTTGCATACCCACACGGGACAGTCAGCGAAAACCCGCCGTCTGGTAGCTCCCGAATCGAAATCGACCTTCAGAAGCATGGCAACAAGACCGTTGCGTCGCCTCGTCAACTCCAGGGCTCGCTCGATGAATTTTTCCGCCGTTTTGCCCTGGACGCCGTATTTCCCGTAAAGTCGCTCGGCGATGGCGAAGATGATGCTTGATCCACGACAAAGCCTCGAGCGCGCTTAGTCACGGTATCGAACGATTGCGTCGCTCAGCGTCTCCCTCAACGGATCGAGCCAGGGATCGTAGTGCCGCCACTGAGAGAGTCCTTCGCGGAAGAGCGGCTGGCGCACCTGTTCCGAGCTGGGGGTGTTTATTGCGCGCCGGGTGCGGTGAAACGCCAGACAAGCCGGATCGAATTCGAGTCCACAATGCGCAAGGATCTGGCGCACGCTGGCGCCGAGGTCCTCGACCAGGTTCTCGTAGCTGACCCGAAGCACCCGTCCCGGCAGGACCCGATTCCAGTGGCGCATCAGCTCGAGATATGTTCGGTAATACCTTGCGATATCCTCGATTCCGTAGCAGAATTCCTGCCCTCTCGCGTAACGCTGCTTGAGGTTGCTGAGGCAGCAGGCCATCGGCTCGCGCCGGATGTCGATGATCCTCGCATTCGGCAGCATCAGGTGGATCAGGCCTATGTGCGAGAAGTTGTTCGGCATCTTGTCGACGAAACGCGGCCGCCCGCGCCGATAGACTTGCGTCTCCTCCAGATAGCGGCGCCCGAGACGTTCGAACAGGACCGGGTCCAGGCCCGGCAGCAGATCCGGGTACCGCGCGCCCCCGCGGTTCAGCCCCTGTCCTTGCAATTCCGAGACGATCCGAGGAATATCGTGCAATTCGTGCGTGCCATCGACGTCTGGGTGTGAGGCGAGGATCTGCTCGAGCAGCGTCGAGCCGGAACGCGGTAGCCCGACAATGAAGATCGGATCGCGCGCCGCGGTGCCGGCCCCGGTGCGGGCGACGAAGAATTCGCTGCTGCAAATCTGGATCATCCGGCGGGCGTTATCCTCTATCGCCTCGGGACGGTAGCCGCTGTTCGCCCGCACCAGCGAATTGCCGCGCTCGTAAAATGCCCAGGACTCACCGTACTCTGCCCGATCCTCCAGCGCCTTCCCCAGGGCAAAGCAAAGCTGTGCGCGGTCCGGCGGTCCGGGGCTAGGTAGTGCTTCCAGGCCCCGCATGCGCTCGACCTCGTGGTCGCTGAAGTGATATGTCTTCAG
>JASHRR010001235.1 GCA_030037185.1 Xanthobacteraceae bacterium
GCGTGCTGGCGGAACTCATGAACGACGACGGCAGCGTGATGCGCGGCGCCGAGGTGAAGCAGTTCGCCGAGAAGCACGGCCTCAAGTACATCACCATCGCCGACCTCATCGGCTATCGGCAGGTGCGGGAAAAACTGGTCGAGCGGGTCGGCGAGTTCACGGTTTCGACCGAGATCGGCACCCTCAAGGGCTATGCCTACGTCACGCCGTTTGACAAGGTCCACCATATGGCGCTGGTGCACGGCCGCATTGGCGATGGCCGCGATGTTCTCACCAGGCTGCACCGCGAGAACATTCTGCGCGATATTTTTGGGGGCGCCGCCGAAGTACACACGGTGCTGAGCCGGTTCGGCAAGGACGGGCGCGGCGTCATTGTGATCCTGCGTGATGGTTCAGCCGGCGTACCCGTATCGGCGCTGCCGCAAAACGGCAGCGGCGCGGCGGAAGCCGCACGCCAACGGCAATGGCGCGAAATCGGCCTCGGCGCGCAAATCCTCAAGGACCTCGGCATTTCCTCGATTCGCCTATTGACTTCTGCCGAGCACCACTATGTGGGTCTCGCGGGCTTCGGCATCGAGATCGCCGCAAGCGAGCCGATCGGGGAGGGCGGCGATCCGAACAATCGCATGATTGGTGGCAGGGAGTTTTGAATTGAGGCCTGATTCGGCGCTGCGGCCGCGCGTGCTTGCAGCGTGACCGCTCCCCCCTTGTTCCACGCCGCTTTCCTCGTTCGCTCGGGTATGCCAGCATGGCGGCATCACGAGCGGAGACCGCCATGCGCGCACACATGATATTTTTCGCCGCTGCCGCGATTGGCGGCCTCGCACTCGCCTCGACTGTGTTGATAACCGGCGGTCGCGTGATCAATGAGGCGGTAGCCCAGGTGCACGGCAAGCCGTCCGCTGCGGGAGCTGATGTGGACGTCGAGCTCGTGATCGCCGTCGACGTCTCCTACTCCATGGACCCGGACGAGCAGGCGCTTCAGCGCGAGGGCTACATCTTGGGGCTCACCTCAGCGGAGTTCCTCAACGCTTTGCAGCAAGGGGTGCACGGCAAGATCGCGGTAACCTATTTCGAATGGGCGGGCGCAGCCGACCAGAAGGTCGTGGTGCCGTGGCGGATCGTCGACGGCCCCGCCGCCGCCAGGGCCTTCACCGACGAGATTGCGGCGGCGCCCTACCGGCGCGCCTACCGCACCTCGATCTCCGGCGCGCTGCACTTCGCTCTGCCGCTGCTCGAAAAGTCGGGATTTCACGGCCTGCGACGCGTGATCGACGTGTCGGGTGATGGCGTCAACAACCAGGGCGATGTCGTGACGATCGTGCGGGACGCGGTGCTGGAGCGCGGTATCACCATCAACGGCCTGCCGATCCTGCTCAAGCCCCCTTCTTTCGCGAGCATGGACATCGACGATCTCGACATCTATTACGAGGACTGCGTGATCGGCGGCCCAGGCGCGTTCGTGATCGCGATCCGGCGGCGGGACCAGTTCCGCGAAGCGACACGCACCAAGCTGGTGCAGGAGATCGCCGGCCGTGAAACAACGCCCCGCGTCATCCGCGCCGCCGCGGACAAGCCGCGCATCTCCTGCACCATTGGGGAACGCATGTGGCAGCAGCGCTGGGGCGGATTCGATTTCAGGTGAGCCGAAACTGCGCCGCCGACCTCGCTCGCGCCTTGATAGCCTCCACCTCGCGATCGCGCGGCGGCGCGTTGGTGACGAGGGCGCCGAGCAGCTCTCGCGCCGCCGCGCTCACCTGATCGACGGCGCGCTCGAAGGCGACCCGGTTCGCCCGGGAGGGGCGCGCAAAACCGCTCAGCTTGCGGACGAACTGAAGGGCAGATGCCCGGATCTCATCCTCCGTGGCCGGCGGTTCGAAATTATGCAAGGTCTTGATGTTGCGGCACATGTCCAATTTCCTCTGTCACAAGAAAGATCTACACTCTGCAAAACCGGGGCAAGCTCAGCAAATGCGAGGACGCCCCGACATGCCGACAACGCTGCCCCAACACCGCAAGCCGTCCAAAATTGGCCCCCCGTTCAAAAATCGAGGTTTGCGGCATTGTGGTCAATCGCGGCGGGCCAAGCAAAGCGCGTCGGGGTGACCGGCGGGCCTGCAAGATAGTGGCGTCGTGACGGCTTGCGGGGCCACCGGTTTTGCCATGGCGCGCCCGATCTTGACCACTTCATCGGCGATGAGGCCGACGCCGATGAAGATCGATCATGCGAATCGGATCTCGGTTCGGCACGTGGGGTCGGGACATCATGGCGCTGTCACACGACGACAACGCGCCGACGGCCGCCTCATCTGATAGGCTCGAATGCCTCCAAAGTTCAGACCGGTCGATCGCCCTTGAGCATGACCCGGTACAGATACCGCAGTTCGCTGACCGGGTAGTCCCCGTTTGCCTTGTGCATCAGGCAGCGATTATCCCAGATCACGAGATCGCCGGCCTTCCATTTGTGGCGGTACTGGAATTTCTCCTGGGTCGCGTGTTCGAGAAGCTCATCGAGCAGCGACAGAGCTTCCTGCTCCGGCATTCCGACGATTCCTTCGATACGGATTGGATTGATGTACAGCGCCTTGCGGCCTGTCCCCGGATG
>JASHRR010001236.1 GCA_030037185.1 Xanthobacteraceae bacterium
ACCAATCGCCCGTTGCCCATTATGAGACCAATAAGGGGCGCCGTGCCGCAATCTGGCTACGTTTAAGTGGAGATTAAGGTTTTAGGAAATCAATTCCGGCCAAAAATGAAATACCTTGGACTTTATGAGGCAAAAGCGGTTCAGTGCCGCAAGGCTTGGCCCGGCGCCGCAATCTGGACAGGCTTTCGCGCGGGTCACGGAGCTCGTCTAATTTTCCATCGGCGGAAAAGCAGCATGACTTCCGATTGTAATTAATTACCGTGGCCTGCGCTTTCTTGGGGTGCCGGGCGCCGGGGGATTATTTGGCGCCGGAGCACTCTCGGCTGTTTGATTCTGTGGTTGGTTTTGCGCCTGAGAATGCCGGCCGGCCGGTGGCGCCTGCGCGCCGGCTGGCGGCGCGGCGTTGGCGCTGTTGCCGGTAAACATCATGAACGTGGCGATCCGGCCGTTGAGTGCCAACACCAGCCGCTGCGCCTCAATTTGGGCGACCTTCCAGCCGCCAATGTCATCGCCGATTGCCACCCGCCTGATCTTATCTGCCGGACCGGCGCGGACGACGGCGCGCGCCTCGTCGCCATCCATCACAATGCCGAACAGCGCCACATTGGGGGGCGGAGCCGGCGGAGGGGGGGGCTCCGGCGCGGCTACGACCTGCGGCGGCGGGGGAGGAGGCCGGCGGGTCGGCGAGAACAGCGGACGCTCGCGCGTCGCCGACAAATGGTCGAGCGGCTGCGCGGCTAATGGACTTGGCAGGCTACCCTCCCGGGCTTGCGAGGGAGGGTTGGGAGGGGATTGCGGCGACGGGTCAGTCGCCATGACGGCTGCCGGCATCATCACCAGCACCGCCGCCACTGACATTGGCCGAAGCGGGGTCATGCCGTTCCTCTCCGCCGGATCGCGCGCAATCCGAGGGTGACGCGCAACAACGGATCCTCTGCGGCCTGCTGCGAGGCCCCGCCGGCAAGCTGGATTGCAAGCTGGTCAACCAACACATAGGGCGTCCCGCTTTCGAGCTGGTAAAGGAACGCCTGCACGGCTGACAAACTCATTTCCAGCATCGCCTGCAGCCGGATCGAGTCCGGCGGGTCCGCGCTCTTGGCCGGCTCGATGCCGGACGAGACGAGCACCGCATGGTGAGTCTCGGCCATTTGCGCGAGATGGGCCTGCAGCTGCGCGACGGCGAGACCCTGGGTCGGCGCGTCGAGAAACGCCGCGGCCGGCGCAGCTGCGCCCGACTGCGCGCGGGCCTGGCGGCGGGCCTTGGCGCGCGCTTCAAGGCGGGAAAGCAGCTCGTGCTGCTCGGCGAGCTCTTGCGCCGCGTTGGCCCTCATTTGCAGAGAAAATCCCGTTACAGCGCAGCAAACGAGGAGCAGTGCGGCGAGCGCGCCGATCGCAAGCATCTGTTCGCGATCGAGCTTGATCACGGATCGTCCTCCGCAATCTTGAAATGAGGCTCAACATGCGCTTCGATATTGAATCTGAAAAGCGCGTCCTTCGGCCCGCGCGTCGTCGGCGCGAAGAAATGCACGTCGGTCAAATGCCCGGAGTGTTCGAGCGGCGCGATCAGTGACGGCGCGTCGTTGGCCAGTCCGATCATGCGCAGCGTGGCGTTTTCGAGTTGCAACTCCGTCAAGTAGGCCCCGTCGGGAAGCGCTCGCGATAGCGCTTCGAGCACGATCGCGGCGGTTGGCGCGGTCTCCTTCGCATACCAGGCACGCTCGCTCGGGCTGAGGGAGGCAAGCGACTGCCCGGTGGGGCCCTGAATCTGGCGCTGCAGCGTCTTGACGCGAGCCTCGACCTCCTCGCTCTCTCCGCCAAGTGACGCCGCGGAGCTTATCGCCCACAAGCTCACGGCAAGGCTCGCCGCGACTGCAGCGGCAATGCCCGCGCCGACGCGCCGAACCGTGCGGGCGAGCTGTTCAGGCGAGACGTCGGCAAGCCGCGACCATAAAGTAATCGACCTTGCCGCCATCCGAGCCTCACCCGCCGGCAGACCTGGCGATTGCTTTTGGCTCCGCCCGTTACCTGCGTGCGGGGAGAGGTCGGCCCGCTCCCGGCCCTCCTCGGGTTGCGGTGGAGGGGCGGGGCCTCTTTGCAGACTCTGCAACGCAAGCTGGAGCTTGCGGAAGGCTCCCTCTCCCCACCGGCGGAGAGCCGGAGCGGCGGGGGCGCGCGACGCGCGATGACCCTGCCCGTAAGGGGCCCGATCTGCCGAGGACGGGGCCACGATGCGGTCAACACGCAGGCCGGCTGCGGCAAGCTCGTCGCGGGCTCTATCGATGACGGTGCGCAAAGCGATCAAAACCCGCACATCGAGGGTCGCCGCATCCTCCGCATCGATCTGGGCATCGAAACCGTAGACCACCTGATCGGCGTACCAAGGAGAAAGACGCTCGAGCTGATTGCGGACGATCCCCGGCAGGAACTCGCGCGCTTGCGCCGGAACGGCGATTCGCCGCACCACCACCAGATCGGCGGGCAGCTCAAACACGATCAGGGCGGTGCGGGCCGCGCGCGTCACCTCGGCCGGTATCGGCACGCCCGCGGTGAGGACGGCGAGATTCTCTTGCGGCTCATTCGGCTCATCATGTCCGACACCGTTGCCGCGGTTCGGCCGCAATCTGCGCACGATGAAGCGCCCGTTCTCGCACGCGACCGTCAGCGTCTGCCGCGCGCGCAAAGCCTCGCGCCAGGCGAAATACGCGGCGGTGATAACCTCGATCCAGCGGCGCAGGACCGTGCCGATCTCAATAGGCGCCATCGCGAGCCGCAAAACGCTCCTCTAAACGGGTGGCAAGGGCTTCCACACAAGAACCCTGTAAGGCTGGCTATCTTGAGGCAGCAGTACGATTATGGCGTGGGCGAGCGCCGCATAGCCATCCGGCAGTGCTGCCGCGAGCTCGACCGCAACGACCCGTTGCGGCTTGGCGGCGAGGTATGATTGTCCGGACCCGAACATGGCCACCAGGCGGTCGGCGTCGGTCGGGGTGCTGCGGCGTTGAGCGAGAAAGGCTTGAAGCTGCACGCGGGTGACGCCCGGCAAGGCGGCAATCACGCCCGCAGAAGCCGTCAGCGGGTTGACCGTTTCGGAGCCGTACACAGTCGCGAGCGGCGCCATCGCGGCAAGCCATTGCGGTGCCATACCGGGCACCTGGGCGAGGTCGCGCAGGTCGGTAAAGGGGTGCTGTTCATCCGGTTTCTTTGCTGATCCGTTAGGCGGACCGGTCGCGGTGTTTGTTGGCCCGCTGCCGTTCGGCAGACCGGCCCCGGTGTTTGTTGGCCCGCCACCGTTCGGCGGACCGGCTCCGGCGTTTGTTGGCCCGCCACCGTTCGGCGGACCGCCCCCGGCGTTCGCCGGCGGATTGTTGAGCCGGCGACGCCATTCGTCGATTCTCCGGGCAACCGCATCCGCGTTCTCTTGCGAGGCGCCAACGACACGCAGGAGGGAGGCGAGGACCGCGGTCGGCGCCTTGCCAACGTCGATGCGCCCGCCTTCGTCGCTGAAATGAGCGCGCACCACACCGGTCGACAGATCGATGGTGACCTCCCTTTCGGTGAGTGGCTTGTCGCCCAAGCTTATGACGTTGCCGGCAGCCACTTCGAGTCCTGCGGTGAGCAGCCCATCGCCTTGCACGCGGTCCCGCCCCACGCTGGCAACGCCGGCGAATCCGCGAAAGGTCACGGCCGCCGCCATGGCGAGCGCGGACAACAGCGCGATCGTCCACAGGACCGTCAGCAAGATCATGCCGCGGCGGGGGTGAGCAAGCTGTTTGCGCATTCGGATCATTGACCTGTGGCCGTCCACACCGGCGATAGGCAACCGACCCCGGCGGTTGGCGTCCCGCAGCCCGGCGGGGCATTGGCGCGCACCATGAAGTCAGCTTCCCCCAGCAGATCTGAATCGCGCGCGCGATCAGTCAAAATCAATCGGACGAAGCGCGGCAGCGCCGCTTGGCCGATCCAGTTGTCGCTCCACACAAGCCCGCCCGATGGCGCGATGCTCCCGAATGCGAATGCCATGTCCACCGCGCCCTCGAGCAGGATCACCGCATCTTGCGGCGACACCTCCTCACGGCGCATGCGCGGTCCCCGCCACGCCGCCCGCCGGCGCACGAGGCGTGTCAGGTCGCCTGCGGGCTCGATCGTCAAAGTGACGACTTCCTGGCCTTGCGGCCCCGCCATGATGCCGGCATCGCCGACGAACGTAACTTTGGCAGGCTTGTCATCCTTCGCCGGCTCGCCGGTGAAGGCGACCGAGGGTTGGCCTTCGACAGTCCACGCGACATAGCGGGCCGAGTTGAAGTCCTGAGCCAGGCGCTCGACCGCAAGCATGAGGCGCTCCCCGTCTTGCGCGCCGCGCGTTCCCCGATCGAAGTGCCGCGCGACGTCGTGAATGAGCGCGGCCGTAGCGAGGATAACCACCGAGCCCACCGCAAGCGCGGCGAGCGCTTCGATCAATGTGAAGCCGGCGCATCCGTTGCTCCTCGGCACACGCTTCATGCTTGTCACTCCGATTTTGCGAGCCGCACCGTCTCGGCCGAGACGACCTGCCCGCCGCCCGTCGCGACGCTTGTTTTCACCCGGAACGCCGTCCACGGCGCTGCGGGCGACGGCGTGGCGCCGGGCGTCAGCGGTTGCGTGTCAATGCGCCAACGCAGTCCCGCCGTTTCGCCCTTGCGCGAGATATTGGCCAGCTGAGCGCGATCGAACGGCGCGTCGATCAGGGAGCGCAGCAGCGCCTGCCCTGCGACGCGGCCTTCGGCATTGACCATGATCTGGCGCGCGTGGAACATGTAGGGAGTGAGCACTTCGACAAACGCCAGCACCAGCGCCAAGGCAACGAGTGCCTCGAACAACGTGAACCCGGCGCAACTGTTGCCGGGGTCAGCGGGCTTCGACGGCGACGCCGCCGGTGTACCAATTGACGCGAATTTCATATTCTGCATCCCCGCGAGAAAGCCTCAGCACCGTTCCGGTAGACGCTCCATCGGGGTGAAAGCGCACCACCGTCTGCCGCCCGGCCAATTGCTCGTCCACCCCGAGAACGTTGACGACGACATCGCGCGGGATCGCGACGACACCGCCACCATCACCAACCAGCGCGCGGCGATCTCCGTCGAGAGCGACCACGCGGTTGCGGCCGGTCAGAACTGCGCCGAGGCGCTCGCGCCGAAACAGTGCTGCCGTCTCGAGCGTCATCGCCTTGAGCTGCGCGCGGCCGGTTCCTGGCATCATCGCGACCGCAAGGCCGGTCAGGAGGGCGATGATCACCATCACCGCCACCACCTCAATGAGCGAGAAGCCGGCCTCTCGGTCAGTGTTGTGCATGCGATTGCGTTGCGGTCATGGGGAACCCTTCGTTCGCAGCCCCTCGCAAGGCGCGCAACAAAGACGTGGATGGCGGCGCTGCGCGCAGTTCCCGCCGGCACGCGCTCGCGCAATGCGATGTTGTGGTCGCGTCATGTTGCCAGCTCGGTGATGCTGAGAAGCCCGGTCATGATCGACACGATCAGGGCGCCGACGACAATGCTGACGATGATGATCGCTATCGGACCGATGGCGCCCATCAGGCGATCGAGACCAACGCCGAATTTATGCTCGTAGAACTCCGCCGCATGGCGCGCGATCAACGCCAGATCTCCCATCTCGTCACCGACGCGCAGCATGCGCACGGCGAGCGGCGGCAGCAGCTCCGTTTCGGCAAGCGCATCGGCGAAACGGCGCCCGTTGCGCACATGTTCATACACCCGCTCTGCGGCTGCGGCATAGCGCGGTTCGACGACGATGTTGCGAAGAATTTTCAGCGCCGTCGGCAGCGCCACGCCATTCTCGATCAAAAGGCCGAGCGTGCCGATGATGCGCGCGGTGCGCCGGTCGCCCTGCAGGCCCGCGATTCCCGGGACCGACACAAAAGCCGCAACGGCCGTGGCCTTCGCCCATGGCTGGCTCAACAGCAGCCACAGAGCAAGGATGGCAGCGACAGATGTCCCCAGAAATAGATCGAGATTGCCGTGCAGCCAGGCGGAGGCCGCAACCACCGTGGCGGCTCCCGCGTTAAGGCGACCGCCGAGGTCCTTAAACACGGGTTCAAACTGGGGCACAACATAGATGAGGAAGAACATCAAAACCACGAGTGCCGAGCCGATGAGAAACACCGGATAGCGGATCGCGGCGCTGATCCGTTCAGCCAGCAACTGCCGCCGCGCGCGATCTTCGACGATCGCCCGCAACACCACATCAAGCTTTCCGGATGCCTCGCCGGCGCGGACCATGGCAACGTGGGCCGGCTCGATGATGGTCGGATAGCGTTCCAGCGCATCCGCAAAGCTGTCGCCGGCCGAAATTGCGGAGCGTATGGCGCCGACCAACCAGGCCAAAGCCTTGTTGGCGTCCTCGCCGAGCGTTTGCAGTGCGACCTCGAGGGTGAGGCCGGCGCCGGTGAGAAGGGCCAGTTGCCGCAGGAAGATCGTCACTTCGCGAGGTCGTGGCGTTTTGCCGGAACGCGGGCCGCTGCGCGCCAGCATGCCGGTCGCGGCAACCTCGATCGTCAGATGGCCCAGGTATTCGATGCGCCGGATGACCTCCTCGCGCGAGGGCGCCTCGACCTCGCCGGCCACCAGCTCTCCTGCGGGCGTCACAGCACGATAGCGGAAATGCGGCATCGCTTTCGCCTAGAGGCTTGCGGTCACACGGAACAGCTCGTCGATGGTCGTCAGTCCCGCCCGGCACTTTGCAACGCCATCCTCGATCATTGTGCTCATTCCCTCGCTGCGCGCGATTTCTTCGAGCTCGGCGGCTTCGGTCTTCGGCCCGATCGCTTTTCTGATCGGCGGCGTCACCTCCATCACCTCAAACAGGCCTTGGCGTCCGCGGAAGCCGGAAAAGCCGCACCACTCGCACCCTTGCGGGTGGTGAATGACCTCGCCGGCCTTGAATCCCAGGGCCGCAAAGCGTTGATCGCGGTCAAGATCGGCCGCCGCAAGACGATCAGGGGCCTTGCAATGCTCGCACAGCACGCGCACCAGGCGCTGTCCCACGACGACGCGGATGCTGGAGGCGATGAGAAAGCTCTCGACGCCGAGATCGATGAGACGCGGGATCGCTCCCGCGGCTGTATTCGTATGCAGCGTCGTCAGCACGAGATGGCCGGTCAGCGCCGCATGCACGCCGATATGCGCCGTCTCCCCGTCGCGCATTTCACCTACCATGATGACATCGGGATCGTGGCGCAAGAAAGAGCGCAGCGCGGCGGCGAAAGTCAGGCCGATCGCAGGGTGGATCTGTGTCTGATTGATGCCGGAAATATGGTACTCGATCGGGTCCTCGATGGTCAGGATTTTGCGCTTGGGCTCGTTGATTACGGCGAGCGAGGCCGCGAGCGTCGTCGTTTTGCCGGACCCGGTGGGCCCGGTGACGATGATCATTCCGAACGGCGCCTGCAGCGCGCGGCGCACAACCTCGTCGTCGCGGGTGGCGAGACCGATCTGGTCCAATGCGACGAAGCTTGAGCCTTTTCGCAAAAGGCGGACGACAGCGCTCTCGCCGTGCATCGTCGGCGTGGTGGCGATTCGCAGGTCGATCTCAGCGCCGCCGACCACGATGTGCGCGCGCCCGTCCTGCGGAAGGCGCCGCTCGGTGATGTTCAGGCCGGCCATGATTTTCAACCGCGACAGGATCGCTCTCGCCATGCTCACTGGCGGCGGCGGCACGGTTTTGAGAAGGCCGTCAACGCGCAGACGCGTCTGAAGTACGTTGCCGAGGGGCTCGATGTGCAGATCGGTGGCGCGTTGCTCGACGGCCAGCCTGAGCAACTCATCCAATGCGCGCACGACGGGGGCACCGCGAGCAAGGTCGCGCAGATCGTCGAGATCGTCTTCGGCGGTTGCAGTCTCGGTCGGAGCAGTGGTGGTCTGCGGCTCCGCCTCCAGGATCATCGCCAGCGCGGTGTCGATGTCGTCGGCCGTCGCCACCACGATCGCCACCGATTTTCGCAGGGCCACTTCTGCGGCACGGATCGTTTCATCCTCGACCGGCCGAGCAATCGCCAGCATCAGCCGGCCGGACGGATGTTCATAGGGAAAAAGGTGCTCCTCCTTAAGAAAACGCGGTGAGAGTTGGGCGCCGCCGAAACGCGCCGCCACCAGCTCCCTTCGTTCGACACGATCGCAACGATAAAAAGCCGCAAGTTCGTCGGCAAAGCCCGACGGCGTCAATTTCGTTAAACCCACCCAGTCGACGTCGCCGAGCGTGTCGCGGCGGCGCTCCCTCATGCGGCCGTCGCCGGCGTGGGGATCGCGCAGCACGCCCTTGCGGGCGAGATGGCTCATGAAGTCGCTTTGTAACATCCGCAGCAGCCCGTGGGAGATGCGAGATTGCTAGAGGACTTTGCGTCGCTTTCAAGGCGAAAACACCGACAGCCTTGTTTGTGATGATCATCAACGAAATCATATGCATCAGCATGGCCTTCTGCCGGCTGCGATGCTGCGTCGGACGAAAATGCGACACAGGTGCCTGGGAAGGCCGCTTTGACGCCCGCGGCAGCGGCAGGCGATTGAGCCTGAACGTGAGTTCGGTGGGCGCGGCGGGAATGCCCGCAACCCGTGTGCGCAACTTGCAGCGTCATCCCCGGGCTCGGGTGCGGTGTTGCGCCGGTTCGGCTCCCGCGGTCCACCAGAAAAATGAAAATCGGTTGTCGGGCGGTGTTGGGAGGTCACGCTGCGTGCGTGTCCGGTTCACCGCTGCACATTCCCAAGGTCGGCATAACAGCAATGGCCATCAACAGGAAGGTCTCGCAACCCGAGTCCGAACCATCGGTCCACGCCTTGATGGTCAAGAGGGACCGGTTCGTTGGCAGCATTGACGCTACACCGTAAACCGCGACTGGCGGTTGCTTACGCCGGCGCGTCGTTCCAGACTGGCCGAAGGGCGCGTCACTTTCGGCTGGGCGGGAGCGGAGTTAGGGCGGGACATGAAAGCACTCATCGTTGGCGGCGGCATCGGCGGGCTGACGACGGCGCTGATGCTGCACGCGCGCGGCGTCGACTGTGAAGTTTTCGAGCAGGCGGATGTGATACGAGAACTCGGAGTCGGGATCAACACTCTGCCTCACGCCATCAAGGAACTTGCTGCACTCGGCCTGCTGGAGCATCTCGACGCGGTAGCGATCCGCACTCACGAACTATTATACATGAACCGTTTCGGCCAGGAGATATGGCGTGAGCTGCGCGGTGTTGCGGCCGGCTACGAGGTGCCGCAATTCTCGATCCATCGCGGCCGCCTCCACGGCGTTATCTATCAGGCGGCGCGCCTTCGTATAGGCGAAAGCCGCATACGGACCGGCCACCGGCTCGGCACCTATTCCCAGGACGAAGGCGGCGTCACCGCCTATTTCTTCGACCGCGACGGCCATCACGCGACGGCGCGCGGCGACGTGTTGATCGGCTGCGACGGTATTCACTCCAGGGTGCGCGACATGCTGTTTCCCGACGAAGGTCCAGCGCGGTGGAACGGCATCATGCTGTGGCGTGGCACCGTTGATTGGCCAGCCTTCCTCACCGGACGTTCCATGATCGTCGCCGGCGGGCTGGCTGCGAAATTTGTCGTCTATCCCATCGGCGAGGGATCGCGGGCCGATCGCCGCCTCACCAATTGGGCGGTGACGGCAAAGATCGGTGACGGCAATGCGTCGCCGCCCAACAAGGAGGATTGGTCCAATCCCGGCCGGATGCAGGACCTGATGCCTCACGTGCGGTGCTTCCGCGTGCCCGTCATCGACGTCGAGCACCTGATCGAAGCGACCGGCGAGTTCTGGGAATATCCCATGTGCGACCGCGATCCGTTAGCGCGGTGGTCTCACGGCCGGGTGACGCTGCTGGGCGATGCCGCTCACCCCATGTATCCGGTCGGCTCCAACGGTGCCTCCCAGGCGATCCTTGATGCGCGCTGCCTCGCCGATCAGCTGCAGGCTGCCGAGCATCCCTGTGCGGCGCTGCGGGCCTATGAGGCGGAGCGGCTGCCCGTGACCGCGCAGATCGTGCACATGAACCGCAAGGGTGGCCCCGAAGGCGTCATCGACATCGTCGAGGAGATCGCGCCGGATGGTTTTACCGTCATCGACGACGTACTCAACTTCCAACAACGTCAAGCGATCGTGCAGGGCTATGCCTCGACCGCAGGTTTCGCCAAGGAGCAGGTCAACAAGGGCGCCGCCGAACAGGCGGCGTGAGCGTGGCGCCGCGTCGGCAACTCACTGGGGTGGCGGCAGGAACACCACTTCGTGCTTGGCGGCGAGCGCCACCACCTCGTCGGGCCTCTGTTCTTTCATGGTGTGGATCGCCCAGAACAGGTCGTAGAGCCGGCGCGTTGGCGTCACCCAGAACAGGCATTTCACCACTTGGTCGGACCTGTTGAAGAGGCCGTGCGGAATCGTCATCGGCAACCGGATGAGATCGCCCGCGGCGGCATAACACTCGCGGCTGTCGATCACGCACTCAAGCCGCCCCTCGAACATGTAGACGAACTCGTCCTGGGTCGGATGAATGTGCGGCGGCACAAAGGTGCCCGGCGGAAAGGTTGCGTGCCAGCAGAACGACTGCTCGCACACCTGTTTGGGCACGTAGGTCTGGCCGAGAATGTTCCACACGATTCCGTCGATGCCGGAGCCGGCCCGTGTCACCCCTGCGCTCATCGCCTGCATAGTTTTCCTTGCCCCTGCCTGTTACCTCGCGGCCAGACGAACTTATACAGACAGCACGAGCAAGTCATCAATGCGTCAGCCACGGCCGGCGATCAGTGACGCGTCAACGAAATTGCTGGCTTCGAGCCTACGATCAAGCGAGGTCGAGGCTCAACGTTGCAAGCCGTAATCGTGTCCTTCGACAAGGTAATGCTTGCATCCGACCGCTGCGCATTTGTTTGCTTCAACCGACTTGACGAGACGGTCTCGTAGAGGTTTGGGTCCCGATACAATCCGGTTTCAACCCAACGTGTTGTAAAATCCTCAACAATATCTTCAATTCGTCACCCCGCGCCTCGCTAGATAAGCAACACCATGCCGGTCGAACATCCAGGGAATCACTTCCCAATCTGAAAGAACTCGGGGCGGTCCGCAGCCATTGAGGAGAGCCTGCAGCCTGAGCAACACCGTCGTTGCACAGGTCTATTTCCATTCTCCACAACAATGGTGTTCATATCCCGAACGGATGGC
The DNA here is from genome assembly GCA_030037185.1 of Xanthobacteraceae bacterium. Next base: position 11,207 of record JASHRR010001236.1, read on the forward strand.
GAGATCATCCACGGCCCCCCGGTATGCCGTGCCTCTTCTTGGGGTTCTGGCATGCCTCCTGTGATCGAACAAATACATTGGAGAATGTCGAGCGTGGCGTGGACCGGCTAATCGCCTTAGCAGTTCCCGTGGGCTCGACTGCGGACCCCAGGCAGGCTGTCCCGCGGCACGTCGGCAGCGGCTAAAGAGGTATGTAACGCAGGGCTGCAAGACATGCTGCAAGACATAAGGAACCCGATCCGGTCCGGCCACTGCTGCGTGTCGGATTGCAGTTCTCGACCTGCTGGCTGTTCCGCCCGCCATTGAGGCTCCGATCGGGCGTCGACGCGCGAGGGGTCGCATTTTCCCGCAGGGCGCATAGGCCAATTGGCGCCGGCGGAATTATATCGCCAGGGACCGACGCCCCGAACGGCCCGCAAGGAGAAAGCAATGCCGTCAACCCCGCACGCTGATCAATGGCCGCAGTTGCCTTATGCGGCTTTCAAGGACACCTGCCAGACGCTGCATCTGTGGACGCAGATCGTGGGCAAGATGCGTCTGGCGCAGACGCCATGGGTCAACCATTCCTGGCATGTGGCGCTGTACTTGACGGCGCGCGGCCTGACGACCTCGCCGATCCCGTACGGTGCCCGCTCGTTCGAGATCGATTTCGACTTCATCGACCATGTGCTGTGGGCGCGAACGAGCGATGGGCACGTCCGTCAGCTCATGCTCGTCCCAAAGCCGGTGGCGGAGTTCTTCAGCGAGCTGCTCGCGGCGCTAGCCGAACTCGACATCGAGGTCCCGATCACGACAATGCCCTGCGAGATCGCCGATTGCGTCCCTTTCGATCAGGACTTCGGGCACGCGGCCTACGACCGCGACTATGCCAACCGATTCTGGCGGGTATTGCTCTCGGCGCACAATGTCCTTGCACATTTCCGCACCGGCTTTCTCGGCAAGGTGAGCCCCGTGCATTTTTTCTGGGGCAGCTTTGATCTGGCGGTGACGCGTTTTTCCGGAAGAAGGGCGCCACCGCATCCGGGCGGCGTGCCGCACTTGCCGGACGCCGTCGCCCGCGAAGCCTATTCGCATGAGGTGTCGAGCGCCGGATTCTGGCCGGGCGGCGGGCTCGTGACCGATCCGGCGTTTTATTCCTATGCCTATCCGGCGCCCGAAGGCTTTGCCTGTGCCGCGGTGCGGCCAGCCGAGGCTTTCTTTTCCAAGGAACTGGGCGAGTTCATCCTGCCTTACGAGGCAATGCGAACTGCGCCGGACCCCGCGGGCGCGCTCATGGAATTCCTGCAGAGCACATACGAGGCGGCGGCCAATCTCGGTCGATGGGACCGCGCCGCATTGGATCGCGCCCTCGGCGAGGTTGGCCGACCGCCGGCACGCCCATAAAACACACGATCGGCGGTTGCGGCCCCCTTTCCCTAGACTTTGCGGTCACCAGGGCAAGACCGGCAGCGACGCGGTTTTCGATTCCTCAGGCGGTGTCATAGTCGCCGCCGCCCATGTCCCCGCCATCATCCCCGACGTCGTAATCATCGTCGGGCTGGTCGTTTGTATCATCGCCCGCATCGTCGCCGACGAAGCCACTCCCGCTTGAGTCGTCGTAGGCTGCCGCCCGGTGTCCGCCGCCGATGTCGTCGAGACCCGCATCGCGGGCGAGATCGCCGCTTGGGTGATCGCCGCCGCTGTCCCAAGGCGACGCGGCGGCGTGTGCGACGCCGCCCGCATGATCGTAATCGCCCGCGAAGCCATGATGGCCGCCCATCATGGAGCGGATGCCGTCGAGCAGCATTCCTCCGCCGACGACGCCCGCCACGGTCGCGGCGGCCGTGCCAAGGAACGAGCCACCGCCTCCCATCGGGGCGCCAGTCGGATATCCCGCTTGCGGATATCCCTGTGGGAACCCTTGTGGAGACCCCTGGGGATAACCTTGTGGAGACCCCTGAGGATATCCTTGCGGCGCACTCGCGCCAGGCGCCGAGCTCCATACGCCGCTCGACCCCATTCCGCCGGCCCGCACTGAGGGAACCGACGCCCGCGGTTGGTCGCGTCCCAAGATTGTGTTGCGCACGCTATCGAGAAAGCCGCCGCCGCCGGCAGGCGCCGCAGTGGTGCGTTCGAGCTCTTCAATACGGGCGTTGGCGCGCTTGAGGGCTTCGTCCTGCACCAAAACGGACTGTACTAACGCGTAAACCGCATTCGGCGCGCGGCCGAGGCCTTCGCGAATCAGCCGTTCGGCATCGGGATCGCGCCGCTGGCCTTCCAATGACGCGAGGCGATCAAACAAATCCGCAACGAGCTGCTGTTCCTGCGGGGTCATCGCTGTTCTCCTGTCCCGGATGGCGTCCGGTTGCGCTGTCATATGGGGTGCCGCAGACGAGCCGGAAATGGCGGATCGATGCGGGTGAGACAGGGCGCCGCAGCAACGGACGCTCTCCCCTTATAACTGATGATCGAGAGCGGCGGTCGGTCAAAATCCCGTCACCACCTCGCGGACGTGCTCCACCTCGGGCGGCGCAGCGAAACAATGGCCGACCAGCTTACGCCATTCGGCGAAATCCGGGGAGCCACGAAAATCAACCGTATGGTTTTCTAGCGTTTGCCATTTGACGAACAGCCGATAGCGCGCCGGCCGTTCGGTAGAGCGCTGCAACGTCAGACCAGTACAGCCCTTGGCGCGCCGGAAGATCGGCGCGGCCTGCGCCACCCCGGCCTCGAACTCGGCTTCCATGCCGGGCTTCACGTCGATCTGGGCGATTTCGAGGATCATGGCCTTTCCTTGTCCGCCTCACTAAGCTTCGGTCACATCGGCAACGGCCCGGTTGGAAGTGGACCAGGCCGTCAGCCTGGAGGGCGCGGCGCAATTGCGCTCGACATCTCAAAGCACCCTAGCCGAGGTCTGTCGAGACGTCGCCTGCCTTTGACGCGAGAACGGGCGCAATGCGCCGATTGCGCCCGACCAGCCCTCGGCGGCTGCCGGCTACGGCTCCGCATTGCCGGCGCGGAAAGCCTTGGCGAAATTCTCAAGCTCGGGGGCCGCCAGGTCGGATACTGCCCAATAGGCGAGTTGGCCGTCGGTCCATTCAACCAGATTGTAGCCGTCGATGGGGTGAGGCGGCAGGCCAGCGCGACGCGGCTGCGCAAGCGCCATCAGGCTGATCACATGCAGGCGCGTGCGATACACCAAGGTCGGAACCGGCGTCAGACCGATCACGTCGATGCGACCGCCTACCAGCGCAAATCCCTGCGCTGCCAAATCGACGACCCGAGGCGACTGCGGCAGCTTGCCGTTGAACCACGGCTTGACGGTATGGCGATCTGACGAGGCGATATCGACCGCCTGCGGCGCCATCAGGCCACGCATGTGGCTAG
>JASHRR010001237.1 GCA_030037185.1 Xanthobacteraceae bacterium
AGGTCGAAGTCAAGGATGGCCCCTTCGCTAACCTGCGCGGCGAGATTCAGAAAGTCCGCACAGCTTCCCTTGACGATATCGACGCCGCGCTCAGAATTACCGTCACCATCGAGCTGTTCGGGGATGCCGGGTGCGGTGGCGGGTTATATTACACGGTCAACCCCCGCCGAGGTATTCACCCCGGCGTTCGAGGACGAGGGTCCGGCGCCGTTCCCGCGTGACATCCGGCTCGCACCGCCGACGGCGTTCGCATTGGGTGTGGCGATGGGTACCGCCGCAGACCCGCTCAAAAACGCGCGTTTTGCTCCCAAAAACGGCAACTTCAACCAGTATGTGCGTGGATAAGAGATCCGGGCCATCTGGGATAATCAGGGCCGCGGTGGTTTCCGAAGCCGCACCTCCTAAAGTGAAGACCTCGGGACCACCTCCGTGCTCGGCTCTTTCCGCAACAAGTCGGGATCTCCTGATCTCATGCCAGGGCTCGGGAGTAACCCATCCGTCGCCTTCCGGCGACGGCTTGGCCCGAGCCGCCAGGCGCTGCAGAGTAAGCCGGGGGGCCGCATCACTTCGTTGGTGCGCGGCACTTAAGTCCCTTGCGCCCACCTTCTGGGCTCGGCCGCGGCTTGGGGACCTGTGTTGTGGCCCTCGTTCAGGCAAAGCCGGCTTCGCCGGCTGCCGATTTTCTACGGCTTCCGCCGGCAGTCACCATCGGGAGCTTTGATGAGGGGCGTTCCGGGGCACTGCCCTCAGCTACGGCTCGCCTGCCAGCGGACCAAATCCCTTGGGCGGCCGGCGGTGCCTGGTGCCTGATTCGTAGGCCGACGCGATCTCGAACAACAGCGCCTCATCGAACGGCCGCGCAAGGAATTCCATTGCGACGGGAATTTGATCGGGATTCGGTCCATCCAAGCGGCTGCCGTTCGGATCGCTCGCGTCCGGCACGCGATCATAAACCAGGCGGGTGAAGCCTGCCGGCACCACGATCGCTGGTAAGCCACTCACCGGGCTCAGATTCACCGCCCAGCTGCCGCCCGCACTACGCCAGGTGTCGAGATCGGTTTTGAGGCTGGGCTCTCCCGGCACGAGATCGGGGTCGGACATCCTGGTTCCCGCCTTGAGCACGCGCGGCTCAACGCGGGCGGCATACACAGCGGCGACCCGGCTTGGATAGACGAGCGGCGCCGGAATCGTGTTGTAGACATACACGAAGGCGTCGAGATTATTGTCCGCCATGACCTTGTAAAGAATGCGCTGCAGGTTCGTGATGCGCAGCGTGTGACTGATCGCATCCGGCGTGCTGAGCGTTTCCGCCCCGGCGCCGAGCGCAAATCGCAACCAGTCGTTCTCGCCCGCAAATGACTTCGTGTTATACAGATCCTCGACGCTGCGAAACCTCTTATCGCCGCGCTCCTTGAGGTAAAGATCCAGCGCGTATCTAGCTTCAATGCGCGGGTTCTGTGCCGCGATCATCCGCAAATTGACGCCGCGAGCGCCGACCGGCAGCAGCTTCGGATCGCTGGCTATCGCCGCCAAGTGGTCAATCGGTTTTGCTCCGGGGGGAATCGGGGCCGGGAAGGTCTGGGTGAAGAAGCTCGGCTCGTAGGCGGTCATGATCTCGGCAATGGCCCCGCTGAAATCGACCGGATCGACCAGGGTCGCACCGAGGCTCTTCATGTCGGCGAGCGCCTCGTTGCCGATGCGGATGCTTTCGCGGTCGGCAATCGTCGCCTCGATCATAAAGTCGCGCACGACGCCAAGCCGCTTGCCGGCGAGCGAATGGCGGCCGGTGTAATTGGAATAGACGACCGGCGACCTCCCGTGCGCGACGGCCGTGATGGCGTCGCGCGGATCATCACCGGTGAGCACTTCGAGCACGGCCGCGGTGTCCTCGACGGTGCGGCACATCGGGCCGCCGCGGTCGCGCGAGAAGGTCAGCGGCACGATGCCGGCGCGGCTCACCAGCCCCTGCGTTGCTACTATGCCGACCAGCGCATTGAGTGACGACGGATAGCGCACCGACCCTGAGGTATCGGTGCCGAGCGCGCAGATCGCGAGGTTCGCGGCAACTGCCGCCGCCGAGCCGGCGCTGGAACCGCCGGTGATACGCTTGGTGTCATAGGGATTGCAGGTCTGGCCGCCGAGCGTGCTGCGGCCGATGCCGGCCGGCGCATATTCGTCGAGATTGGTCTTGCCGAGCAGGATCGCGCCTGCCACGCGCAGCTTTGCCACCATGGTGGCATCCTGCGGCGGCTTGTCGTTGGCATAATCGGCGAGGGCGCCGGCCGTCGTGCGCATATCGATGGTGTCGTAGTTGTCCTTTATGGCGATTGGGATGCCATGCAGCGGCCCGACGAAATTTCCGGTTCGGGCAAAATACTCGTCCTGCGCCCGCGCCGTTTCGAGGGCGTCGAGCATCTTCGGATCACTGTCGGCAGGGTCGGTCTTCGAGCGCTTGCCGCGGATGTTGAGCGTCATGTAGGCGTTCACCTGGCCGGCGTTCTCGATCGGGGTTATGTCGCCCAGCATGAGGCCGGTCGCCGGATCGACTTCGCCTTTGACGCAGGTGCCGTTATAAGCCTCAATGCGCTTGAAATAGAGTTGGACGAGTTGCTCTGCGGTGATCTCCTTAGCGCGGATCGCGCGGTGGACATCGGCGATCGTCGCTTCCTCGAGGTGGAACCGCGGCGCAGAGGCGGCAGTCGCCATAAGCGCGAGCTGCGCTGCGCACAGCAGCGCCGTACCGATGCCGAGCCTGGAGATTGTCGAGCGAAGGCGTCGCGCACGCATGGGTCCTCCCACCCAAAAATCAAACTTTCGTATCGTATGCTGCCGGCATTCCGAGTCAATTCGCATTCCGGTAAGCGACACGGCTGGGAACTCACCCGCAATCCGTGCCGTGCGGCAAGACCTGCGTGATTGCCCCAGGCCGCGATACCCACATCGCATTTTCTCCGCGCAGCAGCTTTCGCCGGCATATATCGGCTCTGCTCGCGGGCTGCCTCGAGCCCGGATGGCTGGCGGCCGCCAGGTCGTACCCCTCGATGATGATCACGACCCGGAGTTCGGCCCGCACCCCGAGATCGCCCCGAGGTTGCGGGATTCCTTTTCGCACGGGCCGAGAACCTGCTCCTTGCAGCGCCGGGCAACAAAGCGCTCACGCCCGCCTGCTATGCGCGCATCGATCAGCACCGGCTTCCAAATTGATCGATACCGCTGCGAACGGCGGGCATTCTACCGCAATGGACGCTCGGCTTCGATGTCTCGGCATTCGTCGTCGCTGCGCTTGCGGCGACGACGACACGCTCGATCTGGTGGACAGCGCGCCGGTCCGCTCAATGACCGGGGCCATCGCGCCGGAAAAAATCCGCAAGCCGGCCTCTCCGATGGCAACGCTCGTGTTTTGGCGCGGGGCGGCCGCCCTCATCGACCGCGGATGCCGCGCCGCCGCCGCGTCGGGACTAGCGGCTTCGCCGCGACGGCGCCGTCCATGCGGGATAGGTTCTTGTGCCGGTGCCGTGACACGGCGCCGAAACGGACCTCTGCGTTTAGGGCGCGGGCGGGGTCCCTTGCTTCTTGAACACCGCGTCGATTGCCGCTTGGGCGCATTTTTCGCCGTCGGCACTGGACACGCCCATCGAACCGATCACCTCGCCGTCGACCACGATCGGCAAAGCTCCGGGCTGCGGAAAATCGTGCATGAAAGTCGGGGCCAGATTTTGGCCTGTGCGCACGATCTTGTTCATTTCCGAGGTGGGCCGGCGCCACCGCAGCGCCGATTTCGCCTTCAGTAGCGCGGTATCGATGGCGTTGGCGGCCGCTCCTTCCATGGCATGGGATTCGATCAGATTTCCCGCCCAATCCAATACCGACATCGCCAGCGTCAAGTGATTGCGCTCGGCCCAGGCCGTGCAGGCATCCACCATGGCGCGCCCGCCCGCGCTGGAGATGACCTTCTGCTCACGGACCATCGCCTCAGCAGATGCTTGTGTGGCAAACGTGGCGGCGACCAGCGCGGCAAGCAGGATCTGGCAGAATCTGGCAAGCATGGTTTCCTCTCCTCCTATTTGATGGCGACATCGTATCAGACTACGACCTCGGGCGACCAGAAGGCAAAATCAACGATCACGGTACCGCGTGGCGGGAGGAGTAAAGCGGCCAAGCGATCGGCGCGACCACTCGGCCAGTCAGCCGAACAACTTGTGCACCGCGCGAAGTCGGCGGCGCCGAGCCAATAAGAGATCATCAATCGGGCAGCCGCCCGGACATGGCCGCATTGCGGCTGCGCTCAGTGCGGACAGCAAACCGATGATCTTAGGTTTGAGAGCATAGCTCGTTGCATTCTTGCAGGACGCTCGCATCGTGCAGAGCATCCGGCATCGGCGCGCTCCGGAACAACTCCTGCGCCAGCTTTCCAACTCAGTGCCGATTTGATATTTTTCCGACAACTGGGGAAACACGCAAAATCCCACGCCGATCGTCGGCGCGGTATTCGACCGCTTCCGGCGCAGG
>JASHRR010001238.1 GCA_030037185.1 Xanthobacteraceae bacterium
GCGCATGCGGTGCCGCAGCCGCGATCTGCGAGGCGCGCGCCGCCGTGCCCAACGGATCATCAGCGTCGCTGATGGCGAGCGTCGGACAGCCGATCGCCTTCAAGTCGAGAGGAGGCGGCGACGCGGCAGTTTCGATGTCGAAAGCGATGCCCGCCGCGCGCGCACTTATTGGCAGCAAAATGATCGAGGATCCCGCGCAAACGGGCGCTTTCTGCCGGCGTGGCTTCGCGCAGAATCGACGCCTGGACGCCGAGCATCGTGCGAGAGAACGTCGCGGGCATAAGCGGCGTCAATTTGGTTGCCGCCCAGGCAACGAAATCGGATTCCAGGATCGCCCTGCCAAGCGGGCCGCCGAAGTTCTTCGTGTGCGGCGGAAGAGGTGCGGCAGGTACTATAAGGATGAGCGCCGCGCAGCGGTCCGGATAGCGGATTGCAAAATCGACCGCCGACCACGCGCCGGCAGAAATAGCAATCATGGTTGCGCGTTCGATGTCCAGCCGGTCGAGGAAGGCGACATAGGCGTCGGCCTGTGTCGTGATCGACATCGTCCCTTTTACTCTTGAGCCGAGATAGCCAAAGCGCGACAGCGCGATGACTTCATAGCCGTGGTCTCCAAGGCTCCCCACCATGTGCAGACCTTGATCGAAACCGCCGGCGGCACATGGACGGAGCACCGGCGCCCCCTGTCCGAGCCTCGCGTACTCGATGCGGCCGACGTCCGTGTCGATCGTCTGGCTGCGGCCGCTAAGGTTTGCCACTGCTGCCTGGAGATCGCGGGCGAAAGCGCCATAGACGAACGCGATCGCAGCGGCGAGAAAGACGACGGCGAGAGCGAGAGCAAGTTCCATGGCGTCTAACTCGAACCCTGATATGGGGAATTTCGAAAAACCTCTAACCCGTACACCGCCCTGCTTGTGGTAACCATGGTCGCTCGCCCCGCCGCTGCCGAGCGGATCGCCAGCCGATCGTTGTCGGCGCAATCGTTTGTGGAGAGCCCAACATTAAATAAAGATTTAGTCGTCGGGTAGCGGCCGAATGCTAACGTTCGGCTGCGTGCGGCCGCCCTCCATGCCCTCGTATTTGCGGCCGTCCGCGGTCCCGGCTCTCAATTTTCCGATGCACAAACCTGAGGGCCGGGACCATTCGTTAGGCGACAGGATGGCCGCACGGCGGCCCGGCTGGCGAAGTCCACGCCAGATGCTGAACGGGAACTACATGGCAACGGAGGAACGCGATTATGCCACGTGCGAAGCAGGCTTCGAAACGAAAAGCGGGGATAAAGGCCGTGCCGGTGTTGAGCGCCGCTGGTCTGTCTCTGTCTCTGGCGGGGGGTGCATCCGCAACGACCAGCGGGCCCGCCGCGGATATGCCGACGATGAAGAACACTACGCAAGGGCACGAAATTATCCTCGCTGAGGAGGAAATCTCGGACGTCAGCTTGGCGACGTTCTATGTCTTCGACAAGGAAAACAGCGGAGCACTCCAGGGCGGCATGCTGCAGCTTGCGAGAGGCGGTTGCGGCGGCTGCGGCCATGGCGGCGGTGGCGGCTGCAGAGGCGGCGGTGGCGGCTGCAGAGGCGGCGGCATTGGAGGCTGTAGAGGCTGTGCCGGCGGAGGCTGTAGAGGCTGTGGTGGCAGAGGGTGCGGCATTGGAGGCTGCGGCTGGGGCTGCGGAGGTTGCGGCTGCACCTGCTGTCTGTCATGGGGAGGTTGCGGCCTCTGCTAGATCGGCGTCCGCGCCCGACTGCCCCGACCCACGCGCACGCCGAGCCGCGGGTCCGAAACATCTTCGTCGGGTAACGGCCGAATGCTGACACTTAGGCTGCGCGCGGTTACGGGATGCCCCCCATGCCGACCGTGTGCTGGTCCCGGCCTGTTGTCGCCTACAGCAGGCCGAGGCCGCCCGTCCCTCATTGCCGGCGCATCATGCGCCGCGGCCTTTTTGGCAGCCGACAGACGCTCGCCCGGTGAACGCCGAGCGCTTTGGCGATCTCGGTGGCGCCCGTCTCCTGCACCTTCATCTCATGCATCCTCGCCGCCTGGATCGAGGCGGGCCGCCCGTTGCCGGTCTGCATAGACGGCGTTCGCCTTGACCTGCGCGATACCTTTCATCTGGCGCTCGCGCCGGAGATTGGTCTCAAACTTCGCAAATACGCCCAGCATGTCGAGGAAGCATTTGCCCGCCGCGATGCCGTGTCGATCGGCTGCTTGGTCGCCTTGAGGGCAACGCCGCGTTGTCGAAGCTCGTGGACGATGTTCTGCAAGTCGCCCAGAGACTGGCGAGGCGGTCGATCCGGGTGACAACGAGGGTGTCGCCTTCGCGCAGGAATTGAGCAGCGTCACTAGCTCTTCACGCCACATGATGACGGATACAGCCCACCGAAGTCGGTCGAGCAAGCACGCAAGCTCGTTGAAAGCGACGAAGTCCTGCTGATATTCCAATCCCTGGGAACGAGACATAGCACCACGATCCAAAGATATATGACCGCAAAGAAAGTGCGGCAGCTCTTTGCCGCTAGGGCGCCACAAAGTGGAATGATCCGCGCCACTTCCCCTGGACCATAGGCTGGCAGCCGAACTTCCAGAGGAAGCGCGCATCTACGCCGAGTATCTGCTGAACAACCATCCGCAAGGAAAAGTCGGCGTTCTTTATCAGAATGATCATCTCCGCAAGGATTACCTCAAGGGGCTGAAGGACGGACTCAACAACAAGGCACAGATCGTTGCCGACATGCCCTATGAGGTTACTGACCCGACTGTTGACTCTCAGATCGTCAGCCTCAAAGCGCCGGGCGCCGATAGCTTGTTTAACGCTGCAACGCCAAAGTTGGCCGCACAGGCGATCAAAAAAGGCCAATCTCAGCTGGAGTCCGGGCCCATCTGCTTAGCAGTGTCTCCGCCTGAATCTTGTCATTCATCCGGGCATCGCCTGTCGAAGGTAAAGAAGCTACGCCTGAGTTTTCACGGGCGCATCATCGACTCGCTGGCATTCAGATGTACCAAAGCCCGGTCGCGATGCGGGAAATCTGCATGTCCGGTTCGATGAGCGGGATGTAGACGGAGTCACGGCTGAACCACTAGGGCACCGCCAGACGAAAGAGCCGGCACCAGATGTGTTCAGTCTACCGCAACCGCGCCACATCTCGACTCCACCCGTCACGGGTATAGCCGGCACCAGCCCAGGCGGGGTCCGCTGTCTGGAGAACACCGCCTGCAGGTGCGCGCCGCTTCCTCCCTCTCGTGTTTCCAGGGCGACGAGTCCGTCACCCGTTCATCACGGCGTTGCGCGCGTTGATGGCGAGGTCCAAGATGGCGGCGGTCAACATGGTTTGATCGACACGCACCCATCGTGGAACATCCTGCGATGTGTTATCGGCCCTAACGAAGGAGCCTGCCATGGCACTATCACGAGTCGAGGTGTCCATTCTTGGCCTCGGCGCTGCGGTCCTCCTGGCGACGCAGAACATCGAGACCGGCGCCCAAACGCAGACTGCAGCATCGAACGCTCAGCGCACGACGAGGGGCAATCCAATCACCGGGGAGGGACTGCCGAACCCGGCTCCGGTCGTCACCCGGAACTGGGGTCAGCTGCCGGCGGGCCGCAAGTGGGGCACCACGGCCGGCATTGACGTCGATCCCATCGACGGCAATATCTGGGCCTACGAGCGCTGCGGCGCGGCAACTGCCGGCGGTGGTCCCGTCGATTGCGACAACACGCCGCTCGATCCCATCTTCAAGTTCGATCGCAAGACAGGCGCGGTGCTCGCGAACTTCGGCAAGGGTGTCATGGTCACACCGCACGGAATCGCCGTGGACATGCAGGGCAACGTATGGATCGCCGATTTCGCGGGCAACAAGGCAGGCACCAAGGGGCATCAGGTCCACAAGTTCAGCCCCAAGGGTGAGAAGCTGCTGAGTCTGGGAGTGCCGGGCAAGGCCAGCAACGCCGACGGTGAGTTTAACCAGCCGAACGACGTCGTCGTCGGCCCCGACGGCAGCATCTATGTGGCCGATGGACACGAAGCACAGGGCATGATCACCGCGAACGCAGTCGCCGAGGGCATCAAGCGCGGCGCCACGTCGCGAATCAGCAAGTTCTCGCCCGACGGGAAGTTCATCAAGTCGTGGGGCGGAATCGGCGTGCGTCACGGCGAGTTCCGCACCCCGCACGCGCTGGCGTTCGATCGGCGAGGCCGCCTGTGGGTGGCCGATCGCGGCAACCACCGCATCGAGATCTTCGATCAGAACGGAACGTACCTTGAGTCGCGCTATATGTTCGGCCGTCCTAGTGGTCTCTTCATCAGGGGCGACACGGTCTACGTGATCGACTCGGAGTCGGGCCCATACAACCACCCGAACTGGCGTGACGGCGTCCGGATCGGCCCGGTCGACGAGGACCGCGTCACCGGGTTCATCCCGCCGTTCGAGCGCGACGACCGGGTGTATCAGGGCACTGCGGGTGAGGGAGTGGCCGTCGACGCCGATGGCAATGTCTACGCCGCCGAAGGGCCGAACTCGATAGCCCAAGCGGGCGGCGCGTTCACGAAGTACTCCGTCGGGCGTTAGCGGAATCGCCCTATAGATGCGCCACCCAGGGGCATTCAGCGGGGTCACGGTCCCCCGCTGAGGCTTGTGTCCTGCCAGCGGACGGCTTGGCTGTTGGCGCGCTCAGCATGTGGTTCGCACCGAACGCCATATGGGGAGCCGCCGGCATGGGTGCCACTCGCAGGCCTCGCGGGCCTTGTCGGTTGTGAGCGGATGAGCAGCCATGCGCCCGCGTGGTGAGTTCCGACGCAACTCACCCGCATCGGAAGTCGAAGGGTGCAACGTAGCGCGCGCCGGTGACCAAACTGCTGCTCGCCTTCCTGCACGATCAGCGCTGACGGCGCGATGATCCGATCACGTGGCCCGCCGTTCACGTACTCGCTGCGGCCGGGATGATAGCGACTTCGTTGTGTTCTGGTTTGCCAAGCACTTCGGTGGGAAGCGGTTGGCGACGGGCAGCCGGCGTTGACCTCAAAGAAACGGGTGACCCGAGCGCGTTGTTCAGGGCGAACGCAAGGCGCAGAACATCGGCTCATGTAGGCGGACCGGACCAATAGACGGCTGGTCTGCCCTCGACAGTCTGGCCTCCCGCCGGACTTCTCAAACCAACGTCATCGTTGAGTCGGCATGCGGTGCGCCGCATATCGCGTCCGTTTTGGTGCAGAACGAACGGCAATGACGTTTCCGCCTGGATCGCGCTCAAAGTCGAGTTGCGCATCGCCCACCTGGAGAAAGAACCTGTCTTTGGCGCTTGCGAAGATTGGCAAGCTGGACTGTCCCGTGAGCTGCGCCTCGAGACGACCCCTTTTCACCGCAACGTCGAGTACGGTGCTGGACTCGAACGGGTATTTGCCGACGTGGTCGTCGAGGATCGGGGGCGTCCAGCGCGATTTCCAGTTTCGGGGCCGCGCGATTCCCGTTCTGGTGCAGAACAAGGCCTGTTACCAGACCGCCGGGATAGCGCGTAAAGCTTGTGATGATTCCGGCGACCGTGGCGAAAAACTCGTTGGGCGCAGACGCGAAAATGGGGATCGGACCTTGTCCCGTCGTCTCGGCAAAACCATGCGGAACACCGTCAAAACCACGCGTGGCAAAACCTAGATCGCCGGCGTGCAAGGCTGTATTGCTGAGGATGACGCCACCGTGCCGCCGCTCATCGTCATGCCGAGCGGCTTGAGAAGCTCCTCGTCGGTCATGCCGCGATAGGTTGCGGGGTTCAATTGCGCCAGCGCATAGCCCAGGCGGTCAAAGCCCGGATTGGAGTATTCGTAAGTGGCGACGGGATCACGCCTTAGCTCGTATGCCGCGAGAAAGGCCTTCAGCTTCGCCGCATCATGGTCGGCGTTCTGCGTCGCGAGCTCGCCGAGCGTAATCTCATTGCGACCCGCGTGACCGCATTTTGAAGTCGGGCAAGTTGTGCCACCGGCATGTCGAGCGTTACGCGTCCAGAGAGCACGGCCTAGCCCAAGTGGCCGTGAACGTCTTCGTTACCGAACCGATTTCATAAACCGTATCCCCATCGGTCGCTTTGCCATCACCGAGCTTGCCCAAGGCCGCAACCTCGCTTTTGTCACCTTTTACCACACCGAATACGAGTGTCTGATAGGTGCCCCGCCGCAAATGCCCGGGCCAGCATTCTTCACGCGCTCGGGCAACAGCCCAGCGTTCGCAGACGTCGTCGTCAACAGAATATGGCAAGAGACCACGCAGCGATTCCCTAGCGGCGTTCTTTGACCCCGGCCGTAACGCAGAATTGGCGCTTATCAATCGTTTGAGTTGGCCTCGCCGCCTTTTTTTGGAGATTTGACGCGAACGCCGCGGCGCGCCAGCGCCTCTCGAAGAAGTATCTCGATCTCAGCGTTGACACTCCGCAAGTTAGCGACAGCGCAACGCTTTACTGCTTCAAGGATGGCTTTGTCTGCCCGGAGCGGAAACGGCACGCGCTCTGGTCCTGGCGGCCGACCTCGTTGACCCATAATGGTCACGAATACAGAGTGCCAGTATTGATCACGGGAGTGACCTCCCTGTCGCCAACCAGGACAACGAGCAGATTAGAGATCATGGCGGCCTTACGTTCCGGATCGAGGGCGTCAGCGAGGTTTTTCTGGTCGAGTTCGCTGAGAGCGTCTTCTACGATGCTTACGGCGCCTTTCACGACCATGCGTCGGGCGGCAACCACTGCGCTGGCTGCCTGCTTGCGAAGCATAGCGCCCGCGATCTCCGACGAGTAGGCGAGGTGGGAGATTCGTGCTTCAAGCACTGAGACACCGATCGGCTCCATGCGCGTTCGGATCTCCTGCAGCAAGGCTTCGATGACTGCGTCGCCACCGTCGCGCAAACTGACCGCCGACGCCTTTCGGTCCGGTGTCTCTGTTCCACTTGCCGGTCGTTCGCCTTGCCTTACCACATCCTCGGCCTCGCCCCGATCATAAGGGTGCGCGCTCGCCATCCGCCGCAGAGCGGTTTCGCTTTGCGCTTTCACGTAATTGGCGTAGGAGCCGACCTCCAGAAGCGCCTTGGCGGCGTCCTCCACACGCCAGACGATCACGGCACCAATGTCGATCGGATTGCCGACCGCATCATTGACCTTGAGCGGGCCGCTCTCCAGCGCCTCCAGCCGCCGCGAGACTTTGCGCTTGGAATTGAACGGATTGATCCACCAAAACCCCGGCCGGTGTTCAGTGCCGACGTAGCTCCCGAACAATAGACAGACAAGGCTCTCGTTCGGTTGAAGAACGACTAGCCCCTTCAGTACCGCGATTGCGAAAACGATTAGTGGCAGGCTAATCCAGGCGAGCAAGGGGCCGCTTCCGCTCAATCCAGCATAGGCGAGCCAACAAGAAATCGCGATCAAGGCCAAGCCGATCGCAAGCATCACATAGCCGTTCCCCGCGCGAAGCTGCTTATCGACAAATGCGCTACGAGCCGGCGGAGCGGGAATGATCGAGCCGGACATGATTGCACCTCTCTCTTCCACGATATAATTATGATATCACAAATAAATCAAAGTCAATCCCTCCTCGCGTTTCTGTGGTGCCGAGCCCTCGGGAGGCGCGGCACTCAAATGCTTATTTCAGCGCCGCAAAATGCAGCCTTCCAGCCACGAGGCTCATGCGTCGTCGGTTTTTCGTGTGCGGCACAGGTCGCCAGCTTATCTGGGGTACACCGGACGTGCTGCCAAGGTAGCCGCAAGGCAGCCCGTGACCCGATGCCGGAGTGGCGTCCTCTCGATTCGGGTCCCGCGTT
>JASHRR010001239.1 GCA_030037185.1 Xanthobacteraceae bacterium
GGGTCGGACCCGACCGTTGGCGGAGGTCAGTTGGGAATCAAGCGGATGGCTTGGCCCGGCGTCGAGATGGGAGCGGTCGTGAGCGCAACCGGCTCGAAGATTGATACGGCATTTTCTGGCTGGACCAACTCAGATACTGGGTCGTTCGCGATCTTTCTGGATCACTTGCCGAGTACCGGTCCGCAGTGGATTGTCACGGCCTCCTGGGTCTACTCGGCTATGGAAATCGCACGCGGATATCTCAATGGCTCCACACCAGCTTTGTCCACAGGCGACACGGACGCCCAGGGATATGGCGTGATGGGGAGATTCGGGTGGACACTGCAGCCGCTCCCAAGATGGTCGTTTACTCCCTTTGGCTCGTATTCCTTATCCGGTGTGCGTACTGGCGGCTATACTGAGACGAGCGGCCCGTTTCCCTCGCAATTCGATACGATTCACGATACCGTAAATACGGTGCGCACCGGCGCCGATCTCAGCTATGCGCTCGGGCCCGCCACATCTCTGTGGAGCGAGCTCGACTGGGCGCACCGGTTCGAACCGACTAGTCCCGGTATCACCGGGAGCCTCATAGGCCTGTTCCCGCTTACGGTTCCGGGCGTCCCGGTCGCTCAAGACTGGCTCGAAGCGACCGGCGGCATACGTACCGCCATTGGACCGCGCACCGACATAACTGCTTCAATTACAGTGTCCGCCTATGAACATGCGGCCGCCACCTATCTTGGGCAGGTCGCGCTGTCATACAGATTCTAAGAACAATCGCATTTCAAGGAGGCGAGCCATCGCGGAGCACCCACGCCCGCGACAGGAAAATCTGTGGGACGAAATTCGCGAGAAAATCTTACATCAAAAAGTCAATCTGATATGGAAGAGGTTAATAAGGGCATGAGGTATCGGCGGCAGATGCTCCGTATTGTCCGACGTTTCTTTGCTGATCCATTTTCCTAAGTTATTCATCGAGTTATCTTAGATGACTGGCCTTCGTCGAAAACGTTATCTTAGCGCGGAGCAGCGCCGGGCGCTTCAATTGCTTGCCGGCATTCCGTTCGGTGTTACCGACACGGCCATGTTCGTTAACGGCTTTCACCGCCGGACGCTAGCGAACCTCATCCGTGCTGGTCTTGCAACAGTTCAGCGGGAGAACCTCAAGGCGGGCAGCCAGTCTATCGGCCGCGTTAGGATCACTGAGGCCGGTCGACGGGCGCTCGAAGGTTGTTGAACGAAGTCGGGCGTCCTTTCTACACAAAGGAACGCCGCGTTGGCTTGCTGCGTGAGGTCGTTGCCGTTTCACACAATCACACAATCTGACCTTCAACGGTGCGCGCAGCGAGGGATGGCGACGGTGAGCTTCACAACAGCTCGCTTGCATCGGTCACCGGTTGACGTTGCTGTACCGGTCCATTCACCGTCATACTGAGCAGTGGCGTCGGCATTGTTGAACTGCGGTAGAAGTGATCCATCCTCCGGGATCAGCTCGGAGGAGGATATCCTGATACCGACCGAGCGGCATCCGGCGTGTAGGCAGCGCGAGGCTCGACCAACGTGAGAATCTGGCCGGCGATGCCAAGGGAAAAAGCACCGTGAGGCTGAAAGTAGCGATGCGCCGGAGAGGGGCGGACTGCCTCGGTATTATGCTGAGCGCACGATTATGCAGAGTAGTCTCGCAGGCGACGCCAGAATGCCGAGGTTATCAGCAGTTTAGTGTGCCGCGCCCGCTTCCTGGCTCCGCATAATTCGGGGCCTCCCTTAGTGTCCCTCTGGCTCGGGCACGCCAGCCTCCAGAGCACCGAGGTCTACGTGCGCGCCGATCCGCGCGAGAAGCTGGAAGCGCTCGCCAGTCCGCGCGCCGGACAAGCTTCTGGCCATACTGAGCACGACCGGGCGCAAGCCGAATTATGCTGAGTCAATCCTGCAAGAAAGCCGCGGCAGCGAGCAATTTCCTGCCGCCCACTCTGCATAATCGTGCGCTCAGCAATGTAAAAGCCCCGGCTACCCTGCGGCAGTATTCGCAGCGGAACGACCTGGGGGGTGAGCAAACTTGGAGGCCGGAACATAAAGGAATATCTGCAGCCTCGAGAATCGGCTCACGAGAAGTCGTTATTCGTGGGAAATACGCGGCAAGCCGACCATCCCTGTTTGGGGAAGGCCGATGACATCGTGGAAGAAACAGGCGAGAGCACACGGTGTACTGCTGTGACCGCCCGAACCCGGGATGGCCGAGTCCGAGCGGCTGCCCGACGTTCCCAAATGCCGCCGCCAGGCACACGGATGTCTATTCATGTGCCGGTGTGTAGACGCATCCGTCAAACGGATTAAACCGGCTACTGTAGCATCTCGACACTATCGCCTTGCCGCGTCATGACCCATTTGGGTCATGACAACGCAACCCATTTCGCGAATCAATCCTGCCAGCATACTAGTTGTACTCCGTACAAGGCAAGGCGGCATCGTCTTTGGATTGCCGCTGAACATACGTTCGGTGAGAAAGCTAGTTGCTTACACGGCGCATGTCATGAAGCTAGTTTTCGATACGCTCTCTATTTCGAGAGCAAGGTCTCGGTCTCCCGTCCCCAATTGCCGCAGATCGGGACCACTTGGGTAGGCGCATTAGAGGGGGAGCGTGCGCAGATGAAAACGAGGGCGTTCGCACCATCCCCGGGAAGCATCGTCACTGTGCTGGCACGGGTCTCGGCGACTGCTGCGCACCCAAGCCTCATCATTCGTGGCCAAACGGAGAGCATTGGGCGCTGTCGAGAAGCCGACCGATCGACAAGGCCTTGCGATGTCATTCGGATTACGCAAGGCGATACCGATTCAGCGGACGACAAACCGGGTGCAGATGAGTGCGACGCCGAGCCCAACGCAACTGTTCTTAGCAGATGCATTATCCACCGAGCTATCGAGCGAGGAAGCACCTTATATTCGCCCTACCGACCCGGAAAATGGTGAGTTCACGAATTCGCAGCCCTCATCTGATAGGAGGACTTGGCTCACCTTGCTCGGTTTTTTTATCGCCGCTGGCATCGGTACAGTTGCTGGATTGGCTTGGAAGTCATACGGCGACGCCCCCAAAGCGACCGCCTCGCTCAAAGAAACATCGCCTGAGCTTGAGGCAATCAGGCAAAGCATCGACGCCCTTGCTACTGGCACCGCCACCAATCAATTGCAGATGATGCTTAGGATTGACCAGCTTGCGGCTGGCCTGGAGCAGATGACGCGCGAGATCACCAAGTTGCAAGAGATCGGGCAGTACGCTCTTTCTCAGAACTCAGACCATCTGTCGCAACCGCCCCTCGCCCGGTGCGAAAGCCAGCTCTGTGGCCATCGCAGGTACCGACTGCGCTCACTCCCACCAGAAATCCTTGAACCACTTGACGTGATTGACCGGCGCCCAACCGTCCCTGAATCGCCCCGCGTCGGGCCCTTATTGACGAGCGCGTAGCCACAGGTATGGCCAGCATATGGGCGATGCTTCGATCTCGTCTGGCGTCAGCAGTTCGGGCTTTGGTTCGGCCACTGCATCCCTCGACTGCGTTCGAAGCGCCTATTGACGGTGCGGGCGCATGTAGGTTTGCCGCGTCGCCGACGAGCAGTAGGAACACCGCGGCCGGGTCCAAGAACATAGCGACCTTGAGTATGAAATACCGAAGGACATCCTGGTCGCTTGCCCGGAGCAGCGTCGCCAGATAGCGCGGCCCCCCGGTAGGCCTCGGCCTTCCCCTGTATGTCCGCCTTCTCGACCTTGGAGAGGGCGGAGACCTATCGAGGGTTCGTGGAGGATCTTGGTATTGCGCCGAGGCGTTTGAGCAGTTTGAACGTCAGCAGCCGCTCAAGGGTGCTCCCGAAGGCAAGAGGTCGGCTACGTCTTGATGACGGTGGATCGGAGATTCAACGAGGTGCCTCAACTGCGACATCGTCGCGAGTATCGTGCCCCATGCGCGGCATGTGACGTATT
>JASHRR010001240.1 GCA_030037185.1 Xanthobacteraceae bacterium
ATTTCGATCGTGCGATCCGATTGGTGTCCTCCGGCCTGCGATCCATGTTGCGGTATTCTCTCAGACGACTTGCCGGCGCCATCCCGACGATGTTCGCCGTCATCACCGCGGCGTTTTTCATGATGCGGCTCGCCCCGGGCGGACCGTTTGATCGCGACCGCATGCTGACGCCGGAGATCGAGGCCAACATTCGCCAAGCGTATAATCTTGATGAGCCGCTGGTGGTGCAGTACGGGATCTACCTCTCGAAGCTGTTGCGGGGCGATCTGGGCCCGTCATTCAAGTACCAGGACTACACCGTCGCCGAACTGATCGGGAACGGCTTCCCGGTATCGTTGCGCATCGGCATGACCGCCATCGCGCTGGCGCTTTTCGTCGGCATCGCCTGCGGGATTGTTGCGGCGCTGCGCCAGAACAGCCTTGTCGACCACGCCGTCATGGCGGTTGCGATGATCGGCATTACGGTGCCGAATTTCGTCATGGCGCCCGTGATGACGCTCGTCATCGGCGTCTATTTGCGGTGGCTGCCGGCCGGCGGCTACGGCGGCGGCAGCCTGCGCAACCTGATCCTGCCGACCGTCGCCCTTGCCCTGCCCCAGGTCGCCTATGTGGCGCGGCTCATGCGCGCCAGCATGGTCGAGGTCCTGCGATCGAACTATATCCGCACCGCCCGCGCCAAAGGCTTGCCGGCGCGCCTGGTGGTGGGGCGCCACGGCTTGCCCGCGGCGCTGCTGCCCGTGGTTTCCTATCTCGGCCCCGCTACCGCCAGCATCATTACCGGATCGGTGGTGATCGAGACGATCTTTGGCATTCCGGGCATTGGCCGCTATTTCGTCCAGGGCGCCCTCAACCGCGACTACACGCTGGTCATGGGCGTCGTCGTCTTTTACGGATCGCTCATCATTGTGCTGAATCTGCTGGTCGATCTCGTCTATGGCCTGCTCGATCCGAAAATCCGCTATGACTGACGCACGTTCATGACCATCGCCGCCGCGCCGACCGCCGCAGCGCGAGAAATCGCCGGCCGCTCGCTCTGGCAGGATGGCCTGGCGCGCCTCGCCCGCAACCGCGCCGCCGTGGCGGGCCTCGCGGTGCTTGCCGTCATCGCGCTCCTCGCTCTGTTGGCGCCCTGGATTTCGCCGCACCCCTTCGACGACGTATTCTGGGACGATATCCGTACGCCGCCCGACTTCGCCAAGGCGCATTGGTTCGGCACCGACGCCAATGGCCGCGATCTGTTCGCCCGCACCCTTTATGGCGGCCGCATCTCGCTTCTGGTCGGCGTGGCCGCGACGGCGGTGAGTCTCGTCATTGGCGTCACTTACGGCGCCATCGCGGGCTATTTCGGCGGCCGCATCGACAGCATCATGATGCGGCTCGTCGACGTCCTCTACTCGCTGCCGTTCCTGTTCTTCGTGATCCTGCTGATGGTGCTATTTGGCCGCCACATCGTGCTCATCTTCGTCGCGATCGGAGCGGTCGAATGGCTCACCATGGCGCGCATCGTGCGCGGCCAGACATTGTCGATCAAGCGCCGCGAATTCATCGAGGCGGCCCATGCCGGCGGCGTCTCCACCGCAAAGATCATCCAGCGCCACATCATCCCCAACACGATCGGTCCGGTAATCGTATACGTGACCCTCACCATGCCGCAGGTCATCTTGGTCGAGAGTTTCCTGTCCTTCCTCGGCCTTGGCGTGCAGGAGCCCTACACGAGCTGGGGCGTACTGATCGCCGACGGCGCCGCCGAGATGGAGACAGCGCCTTGGATGCTGGTGTTTCCCGCCGCTTTCCTCGCCACCACCCTTTTCTGCTTTAACTTCATCGGCGACGGGCTGCGCGATGCCCTCGACCCCAAGGACCGCTGAGAGAGTACCGTTGAGCATGGCGGCGCTGCTGCAGGTGGAAAATCTCAACATCCGCTTCGACACGCCGGACGGCGAGGTCAAGGCAGTGACCGACGTTTCCTTGTCGATTGCCGCGGGAGAGACGGTCGGCGTGGTCGGCGAATCTGGATCCGGCAAGAGCCAGACGTTCCTCGCCGTGATGGGGCTTCTGGCTGCGAACGGCCGCGCGACCGGCAGCGCCCGGTTCGGCGGCGCCGATCTCATTGGCATGACGCCGAACCGCCTCAACCGCATCCGCGGCAGCCGCATTGCCATGATATTCCAGGATGCGTTGACCTCGCTCAACCCCTACCTGCGGATCAGCCGGCAGATGACGGAAGTCCTGGTGACCCATCGCGGCATGGGAGAGAACGAGGCACGCAAGGCGGCAGTCGCAATGCTCGAGCGCGTGCGGATTCCTGAGGCGAAACGCCGTTTCGACATGTATCCGCACGAATTCTCCGGCGGCATGCGCCAGCGCGTCATGATCGCCATGGCGCTATTGTGCGAGCCCGACCTGCTGATCGCCGACGAGCCGACCACGGCGCTCGATGTCACCATCCAGGCGCAGATTCTCGATCTGTTGCGCGATCTCAAGCGTGGCGGCGGGACCGCGATCGTGCTGATCACCCACGCGATGGGCGTGGTGGCCGGGCTGTGCGACCGCGTGCTGGTGATGTATGGCGGACGCATCGTCGAGGAGGCGCCGGTGCGCGACATCTTCTACGACCCGCAGCATCCCTATACGCATGGCTTGTTGCGGTCGACGCCGCGGCTCGATGGGGCGATCACCGCCGAGCTGCACACCATTGCGGGCCAGCCGCCTGATCTGCAGCATTTGCCGCCAGGCTGCGCCTTCCATGAACGCTGCCTGTGGCGTTTTGCACGTTGCTCCGACGAGGAGCCCGCCATGCGTCCGGCCGGCCCCGGACGGCGCAAGGCCTGCCACCTGGAGCACCTGCCCCCCGATCCTCCCCCTATCCGACGCTCTCCCGCTTGCGGTGGAGGGTTAGGCAAGGGTCAGGAGGGCGGGGCGAGCATTGACGCCCGGGCAGGCCGCAGCGCATGACGGCGGCCCCGCTCATCGAGGTGCGCGACCTCAAGGTGCATTTCCGGGTCAAGACCGGCGCGCTGATGTCGCGTGAGGTGGTGCTCAAGGCGGTGGACGGCGTCAGCTTCAGCCTGGCCCGCGGCGAGACGCTGGGCGTCGTCGGCGAGTCCGGCTGCGGCAAGTCGACGCTCGCGCGCGCCGTGCTCCAGCTCATTGCGCCGACCGCCGGCCGGGTAGCCTGGCTGGGCCGCCAGATCCAGGGGCTGAGCGCGGCCGACATGCGTCCGCTGCGCCGCGATATGCAGATCGTGTTCCAGGATCCGCTCGCCGCGCTCGATCCGCGCATGACGATCGGCGAGGCGATCGGCGAGCCGGTCGACACGTTCCTGCCGTCGCTGCCGAAAGCCGAGCGCAAGGTGCGGGTGCAGGAGATGATGGCGAAGGTGGGCTTAAGCCCGCAGATGGTGAACCGCTACCCGCACGAATTCTCCGGCGGACAGTGCCAGCGGGTCGGCATCGCGCGCGCCATGATCCTCAATCCCAAGCTCGTCGTCTGCGACGAGCCGGTGTCGGCGCTCGATGTCTCGATCCAGGCCCAGATCATCAATCTGCTGATCCGGCTGCAGCAGGAATTCAATCTGTCGCTGATCCTGATCTCCCATGATCTCAGCGTGGTGAGGCAGATCAGTCACCGCGTGCTGGTGCTCTATCTCGGCCGCGCGATGGAGATCGCGAGCCGCGACGAGCTTTATGCGACGCCGCGCCATCCTTACACGCAGGCGCTGATTTCAGCGGTACCGATACCCGACCCCGACCGCGAGGCGAACAAGCCGCCGGTGCGCCTTGCCGGCGACCTGCCCTCGCCCTTCGAGCCACCGAGCGGCTGCCTGTTCCGCACCCGCTGCCCCAGGGCGACGGCGCTCTGCGCCGCCGCGGCGCCGCCGGAAGATGACGTGAGCGAAAGCCACCGCGTGTTCTGCCATCACTGGCGGCAATGACGAAAACGACAATGTGGACGGGCCGGCCTCGTCACGTTGCGACGTTAAGCCCCGCGACCGCCTCGATGACGAAGACCTGGACGGCGCGCATGCGCGGCCCTCGATCAGAAAATCCGGCTTGTCGGCAGTCGGAAGATGCGCGTCCTTCTCCGAGTAGCTGAACGAAGCGAGCAGTTCGGGCTGATGCCGACCACAAGGTGATTGCTGGCTTCGTAAGCTTTGCCGCGGCTGTTGTAGGTGTCAGCATCTTTCGGATCGAGCCGAATGTGTCCGCGCTAATAGAGGCACAGAGCTGTTACAATTACCGATACGGCAGGACCGCGCCAGCCTATGTGACACCGCGGCAAATGGGAGACAGGACATGTCAAGGGTTTTGGGCATTGCGCTCTTCAGCCTCGGGATGGCGCTCACCAGCGCCCCTTCCAGTGCCCAGGTTGGGCAAACACTGGCACTGGTTGGGGGGACAGTTTACGCCTCGCCGGCCGCAGTTGCGCTCAAAGATGCCGTCGTTATCGTGTCGGGCGGCACCATCTCTGCTGTCGGAAGTCGCAGTGATGTGCAGGTCCCGCAAGATGCCCGTATCATTGACTGCTCCGGCAGAAGCCTCACAGCAGGTTTCTGGAATAGCCACGTTCACTTCACTGAGCCCGTGTGGACGCAAGCCGCTAGCGTGCCGGCAGAGGCATTGACCCGACACATGCAGGAGATGCTCACGAAGTGGGGCTTCACCACCGTTTGGGACCTTGGGTCAAACCCCAGCGATCTTTTGCCGCTTCGGCGGCGCGTCGAAGCAGGCGACGTCGCGGGTCCGCGGATTTATTCCGCCGGCGCTGTTTTTCCGAAAGGCGGACACCCTATCTATCTGCCCCCCGAAATGCAACTTGCTGAGGCCGCGACGGCCGAAGCAGCTATTGGCTTTGCCCGTACTTTCCTGGCGCTGGGCCTCGACGGGATGAAGCTCTTTACGGGCTCATACATGGGGGACAGGCCTGTCGTGAACATGGACGCGACGATCGCCAAAGCCGTTGTCGATACGGCTCATGCACAGAAGAAACCGGTATTCGCGCATCCGCAAAATAAAACCGGCGTAGAGGTCGCGATCTCAGCGGGCGTTGATATCCTTGCTCATACGGTACCTACCGAGCCGGGCTACACCTCCGAGCAACTGGCTCAATTCAAAGCCAAAGGTATCGCGTTAATACCGACACTTTCGCTCTGGACAACAGTTACTTCCGACCAGGCTGCAAAGGATTATTTGGTCCAATCTGGCGTCAATCAGCTCAAGGCCTTTGCGGCGAACGGAGGCATCATTCTCTTCGGCACGGACGTCGGCTTTACCAAGCTCTACGATACGTCACTCGAGCTCGAATTTATGGGGCGCGCTCTGTCGTTTGACGACGTGCTTGCTTCTTTGACAACCAGCCCTGCCGCCTACTTCAATGCCGCCAGCAAGGGACGGATAGAGCAAGGATTTGACGCCGATATCGTCGTGATTGACGGTGATCCAAATATCGACGTTCGCAACCTCGCCAAAGTCGCCTACACCATTCGTGCGGGCAGAGTCATCTATCAGAAGCCTTAAAGGAACTGGCACAACATTCGCGCTGCGAGTAAACGCTGATGCTTGATGCGGAGCCGGCCAAGGCCCCGCAACCGCGCACAGAAGTGATCGTACAGCCTGCCCCGAAAGACCCGCACGCGCCCCTGGCGGTGCGGCCGAAAATGGCCAGGCGGATGATATCCTGCTCGACCACGAAATTATACGACCTCATAAACAGCGGCGAGCGTGAGACGTTCAAGCTCGGCAAGGGGCGGTAGATTCCCGTGAAGGCGATCGAGGATTACGTCACGCGCCAGTCGGCCGCTCACAGAGCCCGCAGCGATCTCGGTGCCGGCAATGGCAGAGCTAAACCTCAGCTAAAGGGATTTGTCTTCGAACCGAACGCCTTCCGACGTCCTTCGAAATATCAACAGGCTTTGCCTTGCGTGGAGTGTTCGTCGATCGCTCGGTTGCCTGCGCGCATTCGCATGTCACCGATCTGGCCTTCGCTGGGGTATTCAAAAGACTCCGTCATCGGCCCGGTAACGGTCCGCATATCCGTGTTCAAGACCCTCCTCGCCGGTGATGATGATCAGCAGCGGATGCTGCGCAGGCGTTATGACTCCACCCTGCTGTTGGCCGCCAAAGGCCTTCGTACATGGATGTCGCGCCGCCGATTGTACACGCGGGCAATCTCGAGGCCCAGCGCATCGTGCCCCCCTCAAGCGAATTGAGAACCAATTTTCATTTTTTGCCAAACTCGGCAAGCAACCTGTAAGTTGAATGGTCGTATATCTACAGTGCTGCCATCGACGCGCAGCGCCCGTGGCGCGCCGCGGTGAAATCGGTGGCAGCGTGCGATCGGGCCGTGAGAGGGGCGACCGCTGTCGATCGATCTTGTGCGCGGTTTCCTCAATCCGGCCATCCAATACGGCAATTTTGACCGCATTTTCACGAGGCGAACATCAAGGCAGAATAAAACTGCAAGGTCGCCTTCGGTGCCGATAACATGAGCGTACGTCCGAACTACGCCAGCTAGCCGGCCAACTTTGTGCAACGCGCAAGTCAGCACCCGATCGCTCGTCGGCGCGGGCGCGCGCAGG